>NZ_JAAHIH010000001.1:1500000-1717335 GCF_010671925.1 Moorena sp. SIOASIH
GGGGTTCCCGAGGTGGTCTAGCCAGTGCCAGTTCTTTCACCCATATTGATGCGCGAGGCTATCGGGCCAGGTGGAGTTATGGTTTTTGATATAGCGCTACGCCCAAGGCAAAAGGCAATAGGCAAAAGGCAAAAGTTCACTAAAACGGCGTTTCAGCTTGTATCAATGTCCTAACCTTAATGTGTAGTGCTATATATCGAGGGTTGGATCCCATGCTGTTGTCTCCCAATTGTATTGGCAAGATGGGGAGACGGGGGTAGGGGAAGATGAGCAGAGGGGCTGCCAACTGCCATAAAATATAGGACTTACGAAGTTTAGTTGGTTTTGCCCAATTTTGGGGGGAACAAAGTCACGAAAGTCCCCTAAAATTGGGGTATTTTAGGGTGCCTTGCGTAAGTCCTGTAATATAAAGAAAGGCTTCAATGTTTTTAAGGATTTATTCAACTTATAAAATTATAGAAGCTAGCTCCATTGACTATTAAGGTAAGAACCTAATGGCAGAGATAACAAACTCTTTCAATGCAGATGTCGTTATTATTGGTGGTGGTATTGCTGGCCTGGCAACGGCCTATTACCTAAGCCAGAAACAACATCTAAGTATCATATTGCTTGAGAAAGATTCTATCCCTAATCCCAACAACAGTTCCTATGGCGATGAACGCATGTATCGCCGAATGTACTCCCATGAGTACCTAGCTGAATTACAAGATTACAGCTTGAAAGAGTGGGAAATGCTTGAAAGTCAACATGATTGTCAGTTACTAAGGCAACTTGACACTCCCTCACGCTCATCAAAGATTATAGTGAGGGATTCTTAAGAGCATAAAACCCTTAATGGCTGAGCCAAACAACCTCTAAACCCTCCGATAAAATCATCGGGCTTACTTGTATGTTTACGGATTATGTTTAGTGCTCCGGTTAGAGTCGATGTCCCCTATTAGGGGGAGCACCTCTCGTGTCATACCGTACGTGCGACTTTCACCGCATACGGCTCCTGAGTATCACTGCTCCAATGTAATTGTTGGTGACAACTTTGGTGGACGGCCATAAGGTTATCCTTTTTCCAGTTTTCATGATTTCCGTCGATGTGGTGTAGGTGAATCCTTTCCTCATCTATGAATTTCAGACCACAATGTCCACAGGAATGGTTCTGCCTCTTCAAAGCCTTTGAGGTAGCATTATCGTATAGCATGGAGTTCCTTTTACGACCGTAGACTAAATCTCCGTCGTAGGGGGATTTAGTCCCTTTTACATTTACGTGTTGATTTTGTTCATACCCTACTGTTGGGAAGCCTTTCTTGCATAGTTCGGTGGCTTTATATCGGTTTACTTTCTTTTCCTTACGGAACTTTCGGTTTGCGGTTTCAGCCATAAACCATAAACTATCTCGGGAACTGCTCATGTCACAGCTTTTATGGTAATTCCTCCATCCACGTACGATTGGTGCTAATTTCTTGGCTTTAATTTCGGCACCATAATTCGAGCTATTGACTACGGCTTTAATCTTCTTACGTATGTTCCGGTGGTTTTCCTCAGAGGGGATGCATCGGAATTTTCCGTTTTTCTGGACGCGGAATCTCCACCCCAGGAAGTCAAATCCGTCTGTCGTTTTGGTTAGCTTGGTCTTTGCCTGATTAACCTCTAGACCGCGTAGGGCTAGGAAGTTGTTCACTTTTTCTAAAATTTTCTCAGCGTTATCCTTTGGCTTGAGAATGAAGACCATATCATCCGCGTAGCGGATGCTGGTGTGAACGCTCTCAATTCCATTAAGTGCAATATTGGCTAAGAGTGGACTAACCACACCACCTTGGGGCGTTCCTTGTTCCGGGAATTCCGGATTGATGCCTGCTTTTAGACATCTGAATATCCCCATCTTCAGACCCGCAGGAGCTAGCAATCTATCCATAATGGAACTGTGGGAGATGCGGTCAAAACACTTTTTAATGTCGAGTTCTATGATTCTCTTTTTGATGCCGTTGCTGTTGGATTTCAGATGTAAGAATAGCCGTTTTTGTGCGTCTTGGGCACATCGACCAGTTCTAAAACCGTAGCTGTCGGCACTGAACGTTGCTTCATGAGCTGGTTCCAGAGCAAATTTCGCGCTTACTTGCCATGCTCTGTCCTGGATGGTCGGTACTTTCAGCATTCTCGTATCCCCATTTTTCTTAGGTATTGGGATTTCCCTCAACCCTTGGTGCGTCCAATTTTCCGCACTGGAACCTAGCTTTTCAAGTACCTCGAACCTTTCTTTGTAGGTTAGGGATGCTTTCCCATCTACTCCGGCGGTTCTTTTTCCTTGGTTGAGCTGTGTCACTTGATGGACTGCCAGTAACTGTGCTGAGCGGGATTTCAGAATCAGTTTTTGCAGAGACCGAGCTTTCTTTAAGTCTCCAGCTTGAACTGCTTTATATACTCGCTTTTGTAGGCGGAAAAGGTTACGGCGGAGTTGTTTCCACTTTTGACTTTTCCAGAGGTCACTGTATTTCATACGTGTCTACCCATGCTCTTCTATAGTTTGTATATTCTGGATACCCGTCACCAGTTTCCGGTGACATCCTACCCGACAGTGGGGATTTAGTTTGGCATAACTTACCGTAGATTCGACCGGCCTACAGACCCGTTACTGCTGTCGTTTTTACTCGTTCCGTCTATCAGATTGTTTTGACGATTTAGGGCAATCCACTTTGCCTATCCTCTTCTCGGAAATTACAGATACCTTGCAAAAAGTTCTGTGAGAATGAAAGGATACAGTCGCACATTTGTATTCAGATTGTGGCTGCGCCGTTAGACACTTTTTTAGGATTTGTTTACCCATGTCGTCTCCCTAAAGCGCGGTAGTGTGGCTAATCTGCTTCACCTCTAATTCCGCCCTGGTGCCAGCTTCACTCTACAGGTTGCCGCCTGTTCGGTGTGGCCAAGATAAGGAGTCACTTGTTTCCTCAAGGAGTGGGTTTTCACCACCATCCGATAAACAGTTAGAACTTTTTGGGTTTTTTATTCCCGCGAGTCCCCCTAGTCATACCCCTCCTGTTTCAGTAGGCTCCTACTAGGAACGAGCCGCACTTGCAATCAGCGTTGATCAGCCAACCTTTACTAGTCCGGTATAATCCACGCTTTACCCTTTTCCCGCTAAATTTGTAGCTCTTCGGGTTATCAGCATTCCATACAGGTATTTTATCCAAGTCCAAGCTAGATGCCTTACTGGTATAGGATTCCTCCTGTTCGATCAATTCAATCCCATATCTGAGACAGAGGCTTTCCAGCTTGTCTTTGAACATGTAAATCGGAATCTGGAGGTGCGACCCAAGGCCGGGTTCCCCGGCCATTGGAAAGCGCACCTAGCGAATTTTTGATTGTTTCGTTTGCCCATATTGACCCTTTGTTTTAGGTCAGGGTTGTACCCGATAACAATCTTGCTGATTTTGTTCTGTATGCACCAATCTACAACATATCTAGCGGCTTTGTTGGTAAAATCCCTGATTTTGTGATTACGTTTTCTTAATAACCTAGCCTGTCGATTGGTCAAGGTTTTGATACCTTGCAAATCCTTAATAGACTGAAGTTTAGCGTGGCGTTTGTTATAGAACTGATTCTCGGATTTGATTCTTTTGCCGTCAATAATAAATGACTTTTGAGTTGTGCTAACACACGTAGCAAAATTATCAAGCCCTAAATCTATCCCCAAGACCTCACCAGTCTGCTCAACTTGAGCTAATGTTTCATTTTCATAACAATAGCAGACATCAAAATACCTAGCTTTATACTTAGGCAGAATACGAATTTCTTTGACTGTCTTGGATCTGAGTCTTTCTGGAATAGTAAACTGGACTGTCCCATGGGTTTTCTTGAATTGGCGAGACATAGGAACAGTGAACACCCAGTTTTTCGCGGGCAGTTTATTCCAATCACGCTTCCTTATTGGAATGACAAGAAGAAAATGCCCATCCTTGGGAAGGTAATTAGGAATCCTAACTTTTTCCTGGTAGCCTCCACTAGATTTAAGCTTGATCAAACCAAAGAAAGATTTAAAGTATCTATCGACAATCTTTAGGGTTTGTTGAGCAATATCCGTCGGTAACAATTTGTAATTTTCATTCTCTTTCGAGTGATAATAGTTGCTCTCGTATCGTAGATGCTTTCGTTCCTGAAAAAAGTACTGACGGACATTATAGAGTCCCACATTGAACATATTTTTGCTCAAGTGACACATCTGCCTCAGAGCTAAGATCTGCTGCTTGTGTGACATACTCCCACACTCACCTTTTCAGGTTGAGTGTGGGCTTCTTTCCAACTCCAGCCAACGCTATCGGCTTTCGCCGACGCGGGGCGCGAACGGATACTCGGAAAGCTTTACTCCTGACGGGATGCCCCACCGCCAAATTTAATATATTAATCGCCGCGTTCACATCCCTATCTGCTGTATATCCACAATGGGGACAAGAATGAATACGGTCTTTTAATTTTTTTGGTACTTTTTTGCCACAATTAGAACAGTTCTGACTGGTATTTCTGGGATTCACTGCTTTCGTTAACAACCCAGCATTTAAGGCCGTAGGCCACGCTACGCGAACGGCTTTGGTTGCAAGGATAGACAGAAATTGACCCCATCCAGCATCAAGAACTGATTTAGCCATTTTTGTTTTAACCAGACCTTTAATGTTTAACTTCTCATGAGCTATCAGATCATGGTCATCAAGTAAGCTTTTTGCAGTTTTAAAATGGAAATCTTTTCTGGCGTCAGATACCTTCTTGTGAGCTTTCCCCAACTTAACAACAGCCCTCTTTCTGTTGTTACTCCCCTTTTTAGACCTACTAACAGCTTTTTGGATTTTCTTTAATCGTTTTTGAGCTTTTCGATAGTACTGAGGGATTGGTACCTCAGTACTATCGGATTTTATCAAGAACGACTTGAGACCCATGTCTATCCCGATAGGATTAGAAACGCTGTCTGCTGGGATGATGTTTGGGACAGAATCGTCTTGAATAGATAGCGTAATATAGTAACCATCGGCTTTTCGGGTTATAGTGGCTGTTTTTATTTTGAAGCCTTCAGGAATTGGCCGATGGTAAACCATTTTAACTTTTCCAAATTTAGGAAGAGTTAAAATGTTGCCATTTATAGAGTTCTTAGAAAGGGCAGGAAAAGTAAAAGATTTGTATCTATTTTTGCTTTTGAACCTCGGCCTGCCACTCTTTTTACCATTGCTATCACCCTTTAGAAAGCGCTTAAAGGCTAGGTCTACCCGTTTAACGCAATCTTGCAAAACTTGAGACTGAACTGCCCCGTACCAGGGTCTGTTTTTCTTCAGCTGAGGCAGAGTTTTCTTTTGAGAAAAGTAATCAGGATTATCCCTTAACTTTGGTAGATGACACACCAAAGGGCAAGAATTAACAGAACAACGATTTTGCTCATACCAGTTAAACCTGTCAGCAAGCAAGTAGTTATATTGATGACGTAACAAATCAAGCCATTTTTCTACTTCCGCTTCCTGTGCTTTTGTCAACCTTAGTCGATACTGGTAAGCTAATCTCATTGTTGCCATATCCTGTTTTTCGACCTATTATTAGGATAACATGCGTTGCAACAAGTGTCAAGTCAAAAATGAAAGATCAAAGATTTGTAATCAGGATGACTAGCTTTGAAAAACGGCAATTAAAACAGGAGGCCGATCGCAGAGGAATGACTCCATCCGAATTGCTCAGAAGCTTGATAGCTCGTTTCCCCATCCCGGAAGACCCTGTGCAAAATTCATCCCACACTCATGCTGCGCATTGAGGTGTGGGGCTTCTTTTGCTAGACAGCTAAACGAAGATTATTAACTTGAGTTAGCATCCAGTATTCCCTCTACCGACACTAGTATTTGAGCGGAAATGTCTAAGACACGCAACAGATCCAATCTCCAATTCCCAAGGGGCTGTGTGCGGAACCTGCGTCCGCACTTTATACGCCCCGTCTCCCGCGCATGAAGCGCGGGTATAACGGGAGTCCCCTTGGAGTTGAAAGATGGCTTAATTGTATTCCACAGCCTACTGGGCATCCTATCGTGTTTATGAGAGACCTGACATACTTTTAGGTATAAACAATAAATTTTAAAAATCTCAAAGCTATACACAGTAGTAGTATTAGGCAATCCAAGTTAACAGCATACCATAACAGGTATCAACTAGCCTAATTTACTCTCTTAAAATAATACAGGAGTCCCTCCATTAAGTCAATCGGGTCGGGGATTTATTATCGGTTAGTCCTAATATCCAATGTCACCTCAACCTGAGGGGTTGTGGGGAGGGTGGGGAGATGGGGAGATGGGGAGATGGGGAGATGGGGCAGATTTTTATTAAGGGTAATTATCCTGAGATGATCTAAGCATCCTGGTTGGGCTTATTCTTTGTAAATGCGAAGATAGGTTTGTACATAATCCATAGAGAACTGACCGGGATTCTCTCGAATCCTAGCTGTAAATCTTTGGTAGAATTGGTTGACAATATCAGAAATGTCTTGATTGGATCGATTGCTTAGGGCATTTCTCAATGTATGTTCACTCCAAGAGCGAGTCGCTTGGGTGAGACCTTGGGCAAATTTCTCTGCATCCCTATCATCTTCGTACTGAGACCGATAAGGGCACCGAATCAGCATGGTTCGGGTATCTCCTAATCGTAAGCCAGCTTGATAAACTTCACTTTGAGGGTCTTCAAGACACGCAGTAAACTCGGCTTCTGTTCGGTAATAACTTTGTGATGTAGCGCCAACATACTCTTCTGGTTGAATCAATTCCTCAATCTGCATTTGTTTCCAAATTTCGTGCAGAATATCTTTCAGGTTCAAGTCTACCAGGTTGTGCCCTACATAGCGCCCTTGTTCGTCTACGGATAAGTTGACGGTTACTATTTGACCTCCAGATTTGAGTTCTTTAGCTCTAGCCAGGAGAATAGTGCTCCAGTCAATCTGTGACTGTGCTTGAAAAATTGCTTTATCTTCTACTGGGGCAGAAACATTGACATCAATATGATTGCTTAGATGTTTGGGTAGCTTACTTAGCCAGTGCATGGCTGTGGAGGAGAAACCAAAGTCTAGACTATTGGGGGGACAAACAGGTTCATAAAATGATCGTGGAACCATTGAAACTACTAGATTTTGATCACCCTGCATCAATAACGTTGCATTTTTACCTAGGGCATTAAAGTCATTACTGGGTAAATCGTTAAATATTACTTCAACAAAAGCCCCGTTATTTTTTTCTTTTATAGTAGCAATAATCTGCTGCCATAATCCTTGGCTAGTACCACCGTCTGCAATGCCGTAATCAGCTAGTCTTACCTGTGAATAGTTTTGGATGGGCTGGATTGCTTTTGCTACTAAATCCCCAGCAGCTTCGAGACAAAGTTTGGCTCCAAGGGTGTTGATTTAGTAGTTCGATGCCATATAAATTTCCATGTCATATCCTCTAAAATTATGAGTATTTTTTATCCTAATTAAAAAAAAAATCGTCCAAAAAAATAGAAAATTACCTGCCAAATTTTGGTGGTTTATCGGCTATAATTTTTAATTAGTATTATAGCCATTGGTCACCAGTTAAGGAATCGCGGAATTTGTCAGGGCAAACCCATCTAATTACTATGAATCCTATCAGTAAATTCAAGCATAATCAATCTACATAGGAGTAGACATCTGAAACTAAATAATTTACGGTTATTGCGTACTGATTATACTAAGTTTTCATAAACGCCTAAAATTATTACTAGGCAATACTTTTAGGTTTTGAGATACTATGTAGTATAAACGATCAATTATCATCAAAATCTCAAAGCTATACACAGTAGTAGTATTAGGCAATCCAAGTTAACAGCATACCATAACAGGTATCAACTAGCCTAATTTACTCTCATAAAATAATACAGGAGTCCCTGCATTAAGTCAATAGGGTCGGGGATTTATTATCGGTTAGTCCTAATATTCAATGTCACCTCAACAGTAATGACCCTGTTAATTTTAACAATAATCATAACTATTATTATAAATTTACTGAGAAAATTCCTAAAACCATTGATTTTATCTAAAACCATTACCAGGGTTGGGTTTAACATAGTGAAACCCAACCTAAGAAGCCAGAAAAGTCAGTCAAGTGGGTATCTGACATCAGTAGGATGTCACCTAGAATACCTGTCCTCTAAACCAAACACCTTTCGATCTCCTGGTGAGAGCTGATAAATTTTAGCTGTTTGCAACCACTCATATATAGCCTCCGGCTTGAGCCACACCCTGGCAGTCCCATTGCTGAAAGCAGTGAGGATTTTGGTGCCATCGGGAGAAAACACGGCGGAGTTCACAGCAGCATTATTGTCTCTCATCACCAGGATTAACCTACCGTTTAAATCCCACAACCTGGCAGTTTTATCAGAAGAAGCAGAGAGAATTGTTTTACCATCGGGAGAAAACACCGCTGAATTAACATCAAACTTATGTCCTTGCTCACGACCTCCTCCAAAGGTTCGGATCTCGTTTCCATTCAAATCCCACAGCTTTATGGTGTGATCTGCTGAAGCAGTGAGAATTGTTTTACCATCAGGGGAAAAGACGGCGGAATTAACAGCATCGGTATGTCCTTTAAAATCAGTAATTATTTCTCCGTTTACGTTCCACAACTTCGCCAGTTTATCGTTAGAAGCCGTAATGATTTGCTGGCGGTTAGGAGATAGCGCAGCGGAATTAACTACCCCCTTGTGTCCTTTGTACTCTGATATTTCTATAAGTTCACTGCCACTAAAATTCCATAACTTGGCAGTTTGATCGTAAGACGTAGTGAGAATTTGCTGGTCATCTTGGGAAAAGCTGGAAAATTTAGCACCATTCCTACCAAATATCCTTAAGTTATTATAGTGATCATGTAAATTAATAGCCATGATCAGGCGATCGCCTTTTCCATTCCATAACCGAGTTTTGCCATCATCGGAAGTCGTGATAATATAGTTACCATTAGGGGAGAAAGCTGCTGTTTTTACAGAACAGTGATTCCAGACATCACAGTCATGAGGAAGTTGCTTGAGCAATTTTCCGCTCAGATCCCATAAATAAGCGTTTTTATCGGTAGTGGCTGTCAAGATTTTTGTGCCGTCAGGAGAAAACACAGCAGAATTCACAGATGCTGAATGTCTAAAAGTAGAATTAACTGGTTGTTGGGTGATATCCCATAACTTGACTGTAGAGTCATCAGAGGCGGTGATTAGTTTGTCTCCATGGGGAGCAAACGCTGCAGTAGTAACCGATAATTGATGACCGATTAAATTAGCGATCGCGTTTCCATCCAAATCCCAAATTTTCGCACTATCATCATCACTAACGGTAATAATGTGATTACCGTCTGGGGAAAACAAGGCTTTTTTGACTGCCTCGGAATGTCCTGCTAAGGTTTTAATTAATTTTCCATCCTTATTCCATAATTTGGCAGTGCCATCTTCAGAAGCAGTAAGGATTTGATCACCGTCTTGGGAAAAGAACGCTGAATTAACCCAACCGGTATGTCCCTTAAATATGTGGATCAGCTTGCCATTGTGGTCCCACAATTTAGCTGTCTTATCTTTACTGGTAGTAATAATTTTAGTTCCGTCTGGAGAAAATACCGCAGAGGTCAGACCGCAATGATAATCCTTTATATGTACATGCCAACAGCTATCCTGATCTAGAGTTGTGATCAAATTCCCATCCTTATCCCATAATTTGGCAGTTTTGTCCCGTGAAGCGGTGAGAATTGCTTGACCATCAGGAGAAAAGACCGCAGAGACGACTATATCTTTATGCCCGCTCAAGGTCTTAATTAGTTGTCCGTGTTTATCCCATAATTTAGCCGTCTTATCTTCAGAAGCGGTGAGAATTGTCTGACCATCTGGGGAAAAGACGGCAGAATTAACCTGGCACTGACCGTTGCGGACGCAATCGTGCCCTCGTAAGGTATTGAGCAAATTGCCTTCCTTATCCCACAACTTAGCCGTTTTATCCTGTGAGGTAGTCACTATTGTATTGCCATCTGGGGAAAATACAGCAGAATTAACCCTAGCAGAATGTCCGGCTAAGGTAGTGATTCGCTCCCCCTTGAGATTCCACAATCTTGCTGTGGTATCCTCTGAAGCCGTGAGAATTATACTACCATCCGGCGAGAATACTGCACTAGTCACAGCCCTTTTATGTCGCATATTGGCAGAGTAAAAAAAGAAGCGGCGATGAATTGCTGAATGGTAGGCTATACTCAGCAATTGTGAAACCTCAGGCACTTGATGGGTATTGTCAATCTTATAAGCAGCCTCGGCAATGCGTAAAGCCTTCGTCGGGTGTCGTTTTAAAAACGTCCTTGCTTCTGAAAGAAGATGGTTTACTCTAGCAATTTTGAGGTTATATTCAGCCAACTTCTTTTCTTGAATTTGATGGATAAGAGTGCCAACAGCCGCTACCAATGCTATAATGACTCCGACAATAAATAATTTTTGTTGTCTAACTCTTTTCTTCTGTTCTGCTAATCTTGCTTTCGCTTCCTTTGTACGTTCCTCCTGCAACCGTATAATTTCTACTTGTCGCTGTTTTTCGGCTTCTCTTGCCGCTTCAATAGTGTTGTTACTAGCTTCAAGAAATTCCTTCTGTAAAGGAGTTGGGGGAGGATATTTATGATCTTGCTTAGCTTCCAAGAACCACTTTTGGGCAATGGAAAACTCAATCCCCCGCAACAGCAAGTCAAGACTTTTGTGGTTTTTTTCCCATTCCAAGGATCGCTGAGACAACTTGGTGTGGTTATGGACATGCTCTCGGTCAGTATCTAGGGTTCTGATCAATTCACTGAAATTGGCATAAAAATCTCCCCGATAATTTCTAAAGTCTATCCACTGTATCCTCGCTAATGCGGGATGTAACACTTTTGCTGCTACTTCGTGATGTAATATGGTCACAAACCGTTTATTTAAACTCTGGGCGTATTCCACCTCATCTGCACAATAGGGTGAATTCACTGAGCGAGGGGAAATGATAAATAGAAAGTTGTCAGAATTTTCAATACCCCGATAAATTTCCTGCTGAAAATCACTCCCTGGAGGAATACTTTCTTGGTCAAACCAAGTGCTTTTTCCCTGCATCTCGAGTGCCTCGTTTAACTTACGGGCAAAATCGGAATCTGCTCGGGAATAGGAGATAAATACTTCTAAAGAGGATGAGGGTATTTGATGGCTACTTTCAGTAATAAATTCGTGATGAATAGGTAGGGGAGGATAAGAGTTGCGTTGCTGATTAAGAGTCAGCCAATTTTGATAATATCGCAAATTGTATCCCCGCAGTAAAATGCTGGGATTCAGATTTTGATTTTTCCATTTAATCGCCTTTACTAATAACCTCTTATGGTCTGAGTAGTAGGGCTGTTCCTGATGCAATCCCTTAATTAATTTGTCAGCATCAATGCGGTATTTAGCTTCATCATTATAGGTAGTAAAGTCAATAAATTGTAACGCTCTGATATGGGGAGGTATCCACTCTAGTTCTGTGGATTCAATCAAGAGGGGAATAATCCGTTTGTTGTTAACCAAGGCGTGGGTGATTTCTTGCTGACAATAGTCTGATTTCAGGGAAGCAGGTGAGATTAAGTAGACAATATTATCAGCTCCCTCAATCCCTTGATAGACTACGTCTTGGAATCGGGTACCGGTTTCAATATCGGTCTTATTAGTCCAAACAGTAAAGCTTTTCCGCATTAAGGTTTTAGCAATTTTCTGCATCACCGGCTTATCTTGATCGGCGTAGCAGATAAATACCTGGGTCAGAAGGTTATTGGCATTCTTAGTGCTTTCAGAAATCAACTCACACTGTAGGTCTGTAGGAACACAAGGAGGTTGCTGATCAGTAAACCTAACCTTTAGCCAAGATTGAGCCTGTTTTTTCTCTTCTCCAATTAACAAATAGTTGGTTTGTTTGTGATGTCTAGACCACTCCAATGCCTTGACTAAAATTTCTGTATGTTGTCTGACATAATCACCTTGATGGTGGATTACCTTGAGTAACCCAGCCAATGATGTTTCAAAATCCTCTGTATTATCTCGGAAATAGACCCAGTTAATTTGTTGGATAATTGGATGCATCTTATCCCAACAATCCGTAGGTTCAACATGGAGTAGAGGGATGATGCGTTTGTTGAGTTTAACGGCGAGTTGAATCTCTTTGAGACAATAGGGAGATTTTACTGAATGGGGAGCAATGATAAATAGGAAGTTATGAGATTTTTCAATGCCATCATCAATTTGATTTTGGAAGTCTACACCCAGAGGAATATCCTGTTGGTCAAACCAGATGCTGAAACCAAGTTCGGTTAATCGTTGGTGTAGTCGGGTAGCAAATGCTTTGCTATCAGCTCGTCCGTAGGAGATGAAGGCATCGAAAAAAGTCTTCATGGAAGTTTGGTAGTTAAGTAGGGATTCTAGGTAGTAGCTATTTGAGGGGAACTTGGGCTCACAAGTTTTAGTACCTACAGTTATAGAATTCCCTAAAGTTATGCTAAGGTAACAGTTTTACCATTAGCTGCTTAGCAGTCAGCAATCAGCAGTCAGCAGTCAGCTCACTGCTTACAGTAGGCTGCATCCCCTGAGTATTGTTGTCTAGAAAATCTCTAGTCTAGTAGGGTGGGCAAAACCTTGCCCACCCTACAGGTAGCTGAGTCTAGTCTAGTAGGGTGGGCAAAACCTTGCCCACCCTACAGGTAGCTGAGTCTAGTCTAGTAGGGTGGGCAAAACCTTGCCCACCCTACAGGTAGCTACAGGTAGCTTAAAGTGGGCTAGAAAATGTCTAGTAGGGTGGGCAAAACCTTGCCCACCCTACAGGTAGCTGAGTCTAGTCTAGTAGGGTGGGCAAAACCTTGCCCACCCTACAGGTAGCTTAAAGCATTTGCTCAGCTCGTTGGACAAAGGTGTAGAACTGTTCCCAACCGTTGTAGCCTCCATTGACTAGCCTGCGGACTTTGCGCCAGTCTCCATCTCTGGCTGCTTGATACACCTTGCGGTCATAGAAATAGCAGGCTAAGATTTGAGCAGCAATTTTGGGATTGAGGGCAAGTTCCGGATTCTTTTCTAAGGTGCTGCCTAGACCAATTTTTTGGCCGTAGTCCCTGTAGTTAGCCCGACCGGTAATTTGAATAAAGCCGCGCCCATGATAGCGGGCTCCATCTCCTGGTTGGGTATTGCCCAAGTCTTTGCGACCTTCGTACATTTTGGTGAAGTATTTGGAATCACCGTATTCATCGATAGGACGGAAACCACCGGTTTCGACACCGATAGTAGCGATCGCAGCAATCAAGGTTAGCTTGTCTAAAATCTTCTTTTCCTCAAGACCAGCTAGCACGTCTGGTAGATAAGTCTGGACATCTTTGAGGGGACACTTGAGAATATCCGCGACTACCTCAGGGCTTACAAAATCCGATTCGGGAGGACAGGGGACTGAATTCTGAGAGTCCTGAGTTGGAGGAGTCAGGTCATGGTTGTTGTTTTCCGTTAAGGGAGTGCTTTCGAGTTGTTCGAGTTGGTTGGGTTGAGTCAACTCATCCTCATCCTCTTCTTGCCAAACCATAGGAGTGTTGTTTGAGGCTGAGGTAGTTAAATCATCCAATAAGACGATGGAGGGAGTTCCGCCATTACTGCTGGTTTTGAAACGATTGCCTTCGATTTGGCTAGGATTAACGAACTCATCTAAGACGATGGAGGGAGTTCCGCCATTACTGCTGGTTTTGAAACGATTGCCTTCAATTTGGCTAGGATGAACGAACTCATCCCCGTCTTCTTCCTGCCAGATTCTTGGAATATCGTTAGCAGAGGGGTTTGCTGGAGCATTAAAGGTATGGGTTGGGTCAAATTCCTGAGGAAAGGGATTACCAGGATTACCCCCTCTGAGGGGGTAATCATTTGGGAATTGGGTGGCTTCTCGAATCCGTGGCTGTTGTAATTGTTCGTTGAGTTGTGACTGAGCCATACCTAGGTTTGGAGTTAGGTTTTGACCTGGGTTTTGAGTTATGTTTTGAGATAGGATTAACTCTGTTTGCTCCCTGGCCTGTTCCTGGTCGTGCTCAAGCTCGCTGATGTATCCTTCTACATCTTTCCTGATCAGCACCTCTACACGGGAGGAAAACTGGGTAAATGCCTGGGTGTGGTTTTCTACACGTCGGTAAGGTCCACTTAACTGAAGAAATTGCCAGCCTTCTATCTTCATGGCTTCTGCGGTGTTGCGATACTGAGTGTAGTGTTTCCCATATTGAAATAGCTCCTCTACAGCGGCGCTAATTGCCACTACCTGACTCAGTCCAAAGGCAGTCCAACCCAAGGCTACTCTGATTTTACCGTCGCTGCTGTTGATACCGACTAAAGCGGGAACAATTACGCCTCCGATAATGGTGAGCATTCGCAGGGCATAATAGTGGTTGCGACACTGATTTGCTCGCTTGTCTAACCACAAAACTTGGTCGAGCCAGCGAGCTTTAATAAACCGCTTCTGCAAATCCGATAGATCAATCGCATCAATCAACCCACCTATCTCTTCTTTAAATTTTTCCCGATAAGACCGTTTTTTTAACATGATTCACTCGTCCTGTTTACTTGAGAGGATTCCCCAGACCTATACCCCACTGTTATGGATGAAAAAAACACCTTGACAAGGGTTAGGTACATGTATGGATTGTGTTTGGGGATTCATCACCCCAGTTATAACCGGGAATTATTGCAACCTGGGTAAGGACAAATGCTCAAGTTTCGAGTATAGTTTAATCTGGGAAATACTCCCTTTTTTTGATAACGATAAATACTCGATTATATCCTAATTTTTGTCAAGAAAAACCTGGTACGTCTTCTGTGACCATGTTGAAATTGAAGGGAGTGAACCCGATAACACACCTAAGGATCAACAACAATCTAACTTAATTAAGATTAACTCTGACCAGACTGCTCCAATTCAGTTGCCTGGATATAACAAAACGTTTTATCTATCGGAGGCAATTATCACTGGTGGTCACTTTAGTTGGGCAGAGGCCACTAAAAATGGTACCCGCATTCCTACGGACAAAAGTATTGTGGAGGGCATTCTCAAAATTGCTGAGGTGATGGAGGAAGTTAGGGAATACTTTGGCAATCGCCCCATCGTAGTTAACTCTTGGTATCGCGACCCAGTAACCAATCGCAAAGTTGGTGGTGCTACACGCTCCCGTCATCTTTCTGGGGATGCTGTGGATTTTGTGGTTGAGGGGATATCGCCAATGTCGGTGAATAAACGCCTAGATTCCTGGTGGGGTTCCCGAGGTGGTCTAGCCAGTGGGAGTTGTTTCACCCATATTGATGCCCGAGGCCATCGGGTAAGGTGGAGGTATGGTTTTTGATATCCTCAGGTGCGACCCAAGGCCGCGAGCAATCCGTCGCGGCCTTGGAGGCGCGCACCTAAAGGATTTTATCTAGAATACCTGTGCTCTAAACCAAATTCCTCCCGATCTTTTGGTGACAGCTGATAAATGTTAGCTTTTTGCAACCACTTATATATAGCCTCCGACTTCTCCCACACGCTGACAGTGCCATTGCTTGAAGCAGTGAGGATTTTGGTGCCATCGGGAGAAAACACGGCAGAGTTCACAGCAGCAGGAGTAAGGTCTTTCATCTCCAGGATTAAGTTACCGTTTAAATGCCACAACTTGGCAGTTTTATCATCAGAAGCAGAGAGAATTGTTTTACCATCGGGAGAAAACACCGCTGAATTAACATCGGACATATGTCCTTTACCGGGGCCTCCTGCAAAGGTTCGGATCAGCTTTCCATTCAAATCCCACAGTTTTATGGTGTCATCTGCTGAAGCAGTGAGAATTGTTTTACCATCAGGGGAAAAGACGGCGGAATTAACAGCACCTTTATGTCCTTTAAAATCAGTAATTATTTCTCCGTTCAAGTTCCACAACTTCGCCATTTTATCCTTAGAAGCCGTAAGGATTTGCTGGCGGTTAGGAGATAGCACAGCGGAATTAACTACCCTCTTGTGTCCTTTGTATTCTGAGATTTCTATAAGTTCACTGCCACTAAAATCCCATAACTTGGCAGTGTGATCGTTAGAGGTAGTGAAAATTTGCTGGTCATCTTGGGAAAAGCTGGCCAATTTAGCACCACTGCTACCGAATATCCTTATGTTATTATAGTTATCATGTAAATTAATATCCATGATCAGGCGATGGCCATAGTTACCATTAGGGGAGAAAGCTGCTGTTACAGCACAGTTCTTCCCGATATCACAGTCATAAGGAAGTTGCTTGAGCAATTTTCCGCTCAGATCCCATGAATAAGGCTTTTTCTCGGTAGTGGCTATCAAGATTTTTTCGCCGTTAGGATAAAACACAGCATAATTCACAGGTGCTGAATGTGTAAAACTAGAATTAACTCGTTGTTTGGTGATATCCCATAACTTGACTGTCGAGTCATCAGAGGCAGTGATTATTGTGTTTCCATTGGGAGAAAACGCTGCAGTGGTAACCGATAATTGATGAGCGATTAAATTAGCGATAACATTTCCATCCAAATCCCAAATTTTGGCAGTATCATCATCACTAACGGTAATAATAGTCTTACCGTCTGGGGAAAACAAGGCTTTTTTTACTGGCTCTGAATGTCCCTTCAAGGTTTTAATTAATGTTCCATCCTTATCCCATAACTTAGCAGTGCCATCTTCAGAGGCGGTAATAATTTTATCACCGTCTTTGGAAAAGAAAGCTGAATTAACCCAACCGTTATGTCCCTTCAATAGTTTGATCAGCTCGCCATTTTGTTTCCACAACTTAGCTGTCTTATCTTTACTAGTAGTGATAATTTTAGTTCCGTCTGGAGAAAATACCGCAGAGGTAAGACCCCTATCCTGATTTAAAGTTGTGATCAAATTCCCATCCTTATCCCATAATTTGGCAGTTTTGTCCCGTGAAGCGGTGATAATTTTCTTACCATCAGGAGAAAAGACCGCAGAGACGACGATATCTTTGTGCCCCCTCAAGGTATTAATTAGTTTTCCTTTTTTATTCCATAATGTAGCCGTATTATCATCAGAAGCGGTGAGAATTGTCTGACCATCTGGGGAAAAGACGGCAGAATTAACCTGGCACTGACCATTGCGGACGCAATCATGCCTTTGTAAGGTATTGAGCAATTTGCCTTCCTTATCCCACAACTTAGCTGTTTTATCCTCTGAGGTAGTCACTATTGTGTTGCCATCGGTCGAAAATACAGCAGAATTAACCCTAGCAGAATGTCCGGCTAAGGTCTTGATTAGCTCCCCCTTGAGATTCCACAATTTTGCTGTGGTATCCTTTGAAGCGGTGAGAATTCTACTACCATCCGGCGAGAAGACTGCACTAGTCACATCCCTTTTATGTCCCATATTGGCATAGTAAAAAAAGGAGCGGTTATGAATTGCTGAATGGTAGACTCTATTCAGTACTTGTGAAACCTGAGGCCCTTGATTGTCAATCTTATAAGCCGCCTCGGCAAGGCGTAAAGCCATAGTAGGGTTTTTATGGTTTTCGGGTAAAGACTCCTTTGCTTCTGAGAGAAGATTGTTTATTACAGCAAGTTTAAGGTTATGGTTAGCCTCCTTCTTTTGTTTAATTTGATAGATAAGAGTGCCAACAGCCCCTACCAATGCTATAATGACTCCGACAATCAAGAATTTTTGTTGTCTAACTCTTTTCTTCTGTTCTGCTAGTCTTGCTTTCGCTTCCTTTGTACGTTCCTCCTGCAACCTTATAATTTCTGCTTGTCGCTGTTTTTCGGCTTCTTTTGCCGCTTCAATCCCGTTTTTACTGGCTTCAAAAAATTCCTTCTGTAAAGGAGTTGGGGGAGGATATTTATGATCTCGCTCAGCTTCCATAAACCAGTTTTGGGCAATGGAAAACTCAATCCCCCGCAACAGCAAGTCAAGAGTTTTGTGGTTTTTTTCCCATTCCAAGCAGCGCTGAGACAACTTGGTGTGGTTATGGACATGGTCTCGGTCAGTATCTAGGGTTCTGATCAATTCACTGAAATTGGTATTAAAATCTCCCCGATAATTTCTAAAGTCTATCCACTGTATCTTAGCTAATGCGGGATGTAACAGGTTTGCTGCTACTTCGTGATGTAATATGGTCACAAACCGTTTATTTAAACTCTGGGCGTATTCCACCTCATCTGCACAATAGGGTGAATTCACTGAGCGAGGGGAAATAATAAATAAAAAGTTGTCAGAATTTTCAATACCCCGATAGATTTCCTGCTGAAAATCACTTCCTGGAGGAATGCTTTCTTGGTCAAACCAAGTGCTTTTTCCCTGCATCTGGAGTGCCTCGTTTAACTGACGGGCAAAATCGGAATCTGCTCGGGAATAGGAGATAAACACCTCTAAAGAGGATGAGGTAATTTGAGCGCTACTTTCAGTAATAAATTCGTGATGAAGGGGTAGGGGAGGATGAAGGCTACGTTGCTGATTAAGAGTGAGCCAATTTTCATAATATCGCAAATTGTATCCCCCCAGTAAAATACTGGGATTACGATTTTGTTTTTTCCATTTAATCGCTTTTACTAATAAGGTCTTATGGTCTGAGTAGTAGCGCTCATCCTGATGCAATACCTTAATCAGTTTGTCAGCCTCAATGCGGTATTTTGCTTCATCCTTATAGGTAGTAAAATCCAGAAATTGTAGCCCTCTGATCTGGGGAGGAATGCCCTCTAGTTCTGTGGATTCAATCAAGAGGGGAATAATTCGTTTGTTGTTGTCCAAGGCGTGGGTGATTTCTTGCTGACAATAGTCTGATGTCACGGAAGCAGGTGAAATTAAGTAGACCAGGTTATCAGCTCCCTCAATCCCTTGATTGATTACGTCTTGGAATCGGGTACCGGTTTGAATATCGGTCTTATTCGTCCAAACCGTTAAACTTTGCCGCATTAAAGTTTTAGCAATTTTCTGCATCACCGGCTTATCTTGATCGGCGTAGCAGATCAACACGTGGGTCAGAAGGTTATTGGCATTCTTGGTGCTTTCACAAATCAACTCACAGTGTAGGTCTGTAGGAACACAAGGAGGTTGCTGATCATCAAACCTAACCTTTAGCCAAGATTGAGCCTGTTGTCGCTCTTCTCCAATTAACAAGTAGTTAGTTTTTTTGTGATGTCTAGACCACTCCAATGCCTTGACTAAAATTTCTGTATGTTGTCTGACGTAATCACTTTGATGGTGGATTACCTGGAGTAACCCAGCCAAGGATTTTTCAAAATCATCTGTATTATCTTGGAAAAAGACCCAGTTAATTTTTTGGATAATTGGATGCATCTTATCCCAACAATCCTTAGGTTCAACATGGAGTAGAGGGATGATGCGTTTGTTGAGTTTAACAGCGAGTTGAATCTCTTTGAGACAATAGGCAGATTTTACTGAATGGGGAGCAATGATAAACAAGAAGTTATGGGATTTTTCAATGCCATCATCAATTTGATTTTGGAAGTCTACACCCAGAGGAATATCCTGTTGGTCAAACCAGATGCTGAAACCAAGTTCGGTTAATCGTTGGTGTAGTTTGGTAGCAAATGCTTTGCTATCTTTTCGTCCGTAGGAGATGAAGGCATCGAAAAAAGTCTTCATAGAAGTTGGGTAGTGAAGTAGGGATTCAATATAACTATTTGAGAGGAACTTGGGCTCACAAGTCTCGGAACCTATAGTTATACAATTCCCTAACATTCTACTAACGTAACAGTTTTACCATTAGCTGGTCAGCACTCAGCAGTCAACCGATAGTAGCGATCGCAGCAATCAAGGTTAGCTTATCTAAAATCTTCTTTTCCTCAAGACCACCCAGCACGTCTGGCAGATAAGTCTGAACATCTTTGAGGGATTACCAGGATTACCCCCTCTGAGGGGGTAATCATTTGGGAATTGGCTGGCTTATCGAATCGCTGCCTGTTGTAATTGTTCGTTGAGTTGTGACTCAGCCATACCTGGGTTTTGAGTTGGGTTTTGAGTTGGATTTTGAGATGGGAACTCTGTTTCCTCCCTGGCATGTTTCTGCTCTTGCTGAACCTCGCTGATGTATCCTTCTACATCTTTTTTAATCAGCGCCTCGACACGGGAGGAAAACTGGCTAAATGCCTGGGTGTGGTTTTCTAGACGTTGGTAAGGTCCACTTAACTGAAGAAATTGCCAGCCTTCTATCTTCATGGCTTCTGCGCTGTTGCGATACTGAGTGTAGTGTTTGCCAGATTGAAATAGCTCTTCTAAAGCGGCGCTAATTGCCACTATCTGACTCATTGCAAAGGCAGTCCAACCCAGAGCTACTCTGATTTGACCGTTGCTGCTGTTGATACCGACTAAAGCGGGAACAATTACCCCTCCGATAATGGTCAACAGTCGCAGGGTATAATAGCGGTTGCGACACTGATTTGCTCGCTTGTCTAACCACAACACTTGGTCGAGCCAGCGAGCTTTGATAAACCGCTTCTGCAAATCCGATAGATCAATCCCATCAATCAACCCACCCATCTCTTCTTTAAATTTTTCCTGATAAGACCGTTTTTTTACCATGATTGACTCGTCCTGTTTACTTGAGAGGATTCCCCAAAGCCCTTGCGCGTAGCGCTATACATGTATGGATTTTTTTTGGGGATTCATTACTCCAGTTATAACCGGGAATTATTGCAACCTGGGTAAGGACAAATTATCAAGTTTAGAGTATAGTTTAATCGGGGAAATAATACCCTTTTTTTTCATAGTGGTCATGGGAATTTGGCGGAAGCGAGCCAAGCAGCTTGTATTGGAAATTTTTAGAAAAAAAAGGCAGTAGCAATCTCTATAAGTGTGAGGATTTAGCTATTTGCTAAAGTACTTTAAGCTGTTGCGCATTTAAATTGGGTATTATTCAGTTATAAAAAAACCGTCAAACCCTCTCCCCAGCTCCCCAGCTCCCCAGCTCCCCAGCTCCCCAGCTCCCCAGCTGTCAGAACCATCAAATTTAAATGAAGACCAGCTTACTCTCCTCCGGATACTTGATCAAGGCCACTTTCCAAGAGGTCGAGCATTTCTGTTAGCCATTTTCTAGCACTTTCTTCAGTTTCAAAATGGCGATTGGCATAGTCACCCACATCTTTCCAGGGAAAGGAGCGAGAAGCCAAAGCAACCCGTCCTTCGGTAATTATGGTACGATGCCACTTGGCAAGTTCTGGATTGTTGCAGCCAAGAACTACCTCTTCATCACTTTTACCTTCAAAATCAGCTTCAGCAAACTCCCCAGCAAGAAAACTGTAGAGATTTTCGTAGTTAGGTTTTTGGCTCATGGGTAGATTTTTGGTGTATAGTTAATTGGTAATGTTGAGTAATGACTGAAGATTGGAGAATTAGAGACTGAAGATTAAATAAATACAAGATATTATAGTTTAAGCAAGGGTCAGTCTAAACTATAAAATCTACACTATAAAATCTACAATCCCCTGAGCAGTTATCTAGCGGGATATGACGTAAGAAGTAAGCAATCTCCCTTTGCTGTTTTTTTCATAACCGCACGCAACTTTCTACTATTAGAAATATTGCTCAGAGAAGGAGAACGGCTAGCCACACGACCAACTACTTCCCTAGCCCTATAGTTAACAGCTCGCTTCTCACCTCTAGCAGCATCAAGAACCCAACTATTTAATCTATTCCGGTTGGCTCTCAAAGCAGCTTGAATATTAGTGGCAGCAGTTCCCAAATCGCTATAGGTGCTAGCTGCGCTGATTCTGGGAGCATTAATTAATCGGTCCACTAGTTGTTGATCACTTTTACCAACATGGCGATCAATAGTGTGACCACCAAGGTACTCCTGTCGTTGTAACCAGTTCGAGGGAAAATTACTCGGCACGCATTGCGCAGAAGCTGATTGACTCAGGTAGAAACTCTGTACAAGAGTCAAAACAGCCAATAGTCCAGCACTCTTGGCTAGGGATTTTTTCCAATGGGTAAGCATCTTAAATAATGTCTGTTTTTACCTACTATTCCCAGCAGCTTTTTGATTGTAACATCCTGAGCGACTGCATCAAGACAATGAAAGGAGGGTCAATGGGCGACTGACTGTATCAGGGATGAGCTCATTGCCCTCAAAGCTGTATAGAGTAAACTTTTGATGATCATATATTAATTTTGGTTAAGTCAACCTATGTCTAATCAAGAAATTCGGCCAGAAGGGCAACCGTTAATCGATCGCTCTATAGAGGAGAAAACTAAGGACTTTTTGGAGATAGGGAGAATTGCTGGTCTTAATACAACATCCGATTGTGCAGGTGCTGATCTCAGCGGTGCTAATTTGAGTAGTGTTAACCTCAGCCGTGTCAATTTGAGTGGTGCTAACCTTAGCCTTGCTAAACTCAATGGCGCTAATTTATTTGGTGCTAATTTATTGGGAGCTAACTTGTTCGGGACTGACCTGAATGAGGCTAATCTTAGTGATGCTAATCTTAGTGATGCTAATCTCAGCGAGGCTATCCTCAGTCGTGCTATTCTCAGCAGCACCAATCTCAGGGGTACTCTGGTCAGCAATGCTAACTTTAGCTATGCTATCCTGAGTAATGCCAACCTCAGCCATGCTATCTTGAGTAATGCTAATCTGAGTTATGCTAATCTATTTGGTGCTAACCTCAGCGAAGCGAATCTATTTGGTGCTACCTTAAGTTGCGCTACTTTGAATTATGCCATTTTTAACAATGCTAATTTGAGTTACAGCAACTTCAGTTATGCCTCGATGGACTATACAGTACTGAGTGGTGCTAACCTCAGATGTGCTATCTTGGGGGAGACTAACTTGAGTAAAGTCAATCTGAGTGATGCTAAATTAGAGAAAGCCCGGTTGGTCAATAATTTAGGAATTTCTGAAGAGATGAAGCTTGACTTGAAACAAAGGGGAGCAATTTTTGAAGATTCCCATGATAATGGTTTGACAATTTTGAATCGTTAAAGACAAGGGAACAGGGAATAAGGCAATAGGCAAGAGGCAAGAGGCAATAGGCATGCTAGCAAGAGGCATGCTAGCAAGAGGCATGCTAGCAATAGGCATGCTAGCAATAGGCAATAGGCATGCTAGCAATAGGCATGCTAGCAATAGGCATGCTAGCAATAGGCAATAGGCATGCTAGCAATAGGCAATAGGCATGCTAGCAATAGGCATGCTAGCAAGAGTTAATCAAGTATATAGGTATTTTGGGTAACTCTTCCCGATTCCCAATTCCCGATTCCCGATTCCCGATTCCCGATTCCCGATTCCCGATTCCCGATTCCCGATTCCCGATTCCCGATTCCCTGTTCCCGATTCCCTATTCCCTGTTCCCTTTATCTATCAATCCTATGTTTACATCTCAAATAAAAATACTATATAAGTTAAGTTCTGATTATGTCTGAATTTACTCCAAAAGAATGGGGTAAAATCCGAGAAACTTTGGCTGACGATCCCACTAAGTATGGATTGCCTAAACGGGAATATGGCTCGGTGGTATTGGGGTCATTTAATATCAGAAAACTGGGTTCGGTAACTAACCGCAGTCCTCAAACCTGGGATTTTTTGGCTCATGTGTGTAAGCACTTTGACTTGCTGGCTATCCAAGAAATCATGGATAACCTGAGTGGTTTCCAGGAGTTGAAGGGGCGGATGGGGTCAGAGTTTGGTACGATTGTGTCTGATCGAACTGGGGTGTTTCCTAATGAACCAGGATTAGGGGAAAGACTGGGATTTATATATAATTTGTCGATGGTTCAGCGGGGTGAAGTGGTCTCAGATATTTCTTTTGACCGTACTAAGGTTTTAGAAACCTTGGCTCGTAACTATGATCAGATCAATCAGGCTATTTTACCCTATGTTGAATATCTAAAAGAACTGGATCAGTGGAACTCAAATCAGTTAGTAAAACGCCCGAAGAAGCCGAATGTTAGGATGCCAGTGTTTCTAACCTTTGCTCGCCAACCGTTCTGTGTTAGCTTTAGAATTGTTGGTCATCCTGGTACTAACCCCTATGAGTTTATGGCGGTTAATGCTCATCTGTATTTTGGTGACTATATCTCAGATCGCCGTCAGGAATTTGATGCACTGATGGCATGGATATTAGGACGGTTTATCCAACATGATCGAGCTTATTATCCCAATTTTATCTTATTAGGGGATCTGAATCTAGATTTTGATAATCCTACTACAGACCGTGACCGGATTGAAAAGCATATCAAGATGTTTAATGCTAAGGTTAGAGGGGAAGCAAATGTTAATTTTCCGTTCTTAGACCCCCATCCACAGACAAACCAAGTCTTGCGCACTAATGCTAGATTTACGGAAACCTTTGACCAAATTGGTTTGTTTAATTGGGATCAGCGTCTTCCTACTTATAAGGAACATTCCTCTATGGGTGAAAACCCACGAGGACCGGATTATGGTGTTTTTAATTTTGTTGAATTGTTTAGTGATGCCTTATACAACCGAGGGGTTAGTGAGTTATCAGTATCCCAGAAGAAGGCATTTTTTCGACGGTTTGAACATGAGGTAAGTGACCATTTACCGTTGTGGTTACGACTGCCGTTGCCGGATTGAAGTTACTGATCATTTGGCTAGTTTGGTTAATCAATGCTTGTAAACAGCAGATCTTATCTTCAGCAAACTGCCCTTTGGTAAGTTCAGGGGTAATGTTAATGGCAAAATCAACAATATGACTAGCGATTTCTGGGGGTAAATCACCTAAGGATAGCGCTATCAAAAGAAAAGCGATTCGGCTTCGCCGACGCTACGCGATCGCACAAACCCATAACAATAGCGCTATCAAAAGAAAAGCGATTCGGCTTCGCCGACGCTACGCGATCGCACAAACCAATAACAATAGCGCTAGAGGATGAGATGCGAACGCACAAACCAATAACAATAGCGCTAGAGGATGAGATGCGATTCGGCTTCGCCGACGCTACGCGATCGCATGCATGATTGGGGCAATGGACAAAATTTTGATGAGGAAGATGACTATAAATTTGCCATTATCCTAGCTGTTAAGGGTTGAGTATTAACAGTCAACTGTCAACCCTCAACCCTTAACACTCAACCGTCAACTTTCAACTTTAAACTTTCAACTTTAAACTCTCAAAACTCTTCTAAACGTTTTGAGAGGATCCCTTCTTTTTCCGCAGCAGCAAGCTAGCACCGAGCACACTTAACCCTAAAATAGTAGCAGGCTCGGGAACTTTACCCACTTTAGTGTAGGTGACACTACCGTCTCCAGAACCGAGAAAGAAATCACCATAGTTGACACTCCCCGGTCATTAGACGCGGGGATTCTTCGCTCAATGACCCGACTTGCTGAACCTGGCCGGAACCAAGAACAGTAGAGGTCAGATCTCCCGAAGCGTTCGGATCGATGATCCAGGTTCCGGTGTGCCCCACCGTACCCAAGGCTCTTTTATTACGGTCGATGCCTGGTATTACCCAGGGCACCTCCGCTCCAAAGCCGTGCGTGAAACTTTCGCCTCACACGGCTCCTAAGTTCTCTCAACCTTTCGGCTTGTCAATAGACTTGCTCCAGTGAATCTGTTGGTGACAACTTCGGTGGACGGCCATTAGGTTGTCTTTTTTCCAGTTGTCATGATTTCCATCAATGTGGTGGAGTTCAACTCTTTCTTCATCAATGAATTTCATTCCACAGTATCCACAGGAATGGTTTTGCTCAGTCAGTGCCTTGGATGTATGATTGTCGTAGAGTCCATTATTCCGTTGACTCCAATATACTAAGTCTCCGTCATAAGGGGACTTGGTACCTTTGACCATCGTGTGTCCGAAAAGTTTTGTCTTCACTTTTGGGAATGCCTTATTGCATAGTTCATTTGATTGGTATCGGCTCACTTTCTTTTCCTTTCGGAATTTTCTGTTTGCTGCTTCTCTCATGAACCATAGGCTATCCCGAGAATCACTCATATCACACCATTTGTGATATTTTCGCCATCCTCTTACAATGGGAGCCAACTTTTTGGCCTTGACTTTTGATCCATAATTCGAGCTGTTGACTACGGTTTTAATCTTCTCGCGTATTTTCCTATGATTGTCCACTGAGGGCTTACAATGGAATTTTCCGTTTTTCTTGACTCGCATTTCCCAGCCAAGGAAGTCAAATCCGTCTGTCGCCTTGGTTATCTTGGTCTTTTCTTGACTGATTTCGAGACCCCGTTCTTCTAAGAATCTTTCCACCTTTTGGAGGACTTTTTCTGCTTTATCTTTTGGTTTTAAGAAGATAATCATGTCATCCGCATATCGGACTGATGGGTGTATCTTCTCTATTCCGTCAAGTGCGATATTGGCGCTTTTGTGGGCTGACTACTCCTCCTTGGGGAGTTCCTTGTTCAGGGAATTCCGGGCAGATGCCAGCTTTTAAGCATTTAAAGACCCCTGTCTTTATTTGCGCTGGGGCTAACAACCTATCCATGATGGACTTGTGAGAGATGTGGTCAAAGCACTTCTTGATGTCTAGTTCGATAACCCTTTTTGTGATGCCTTTCTTTTTTGAGTTTAAATGTTCAAACACATATTTTTGTGCATCATGCGCATTTCGTCCAGTCCTAAACCCGTAACTCCGAGCGTGAAAGTTCGTTTCGTGCGCAGGTTCTAAGGCATATTTAACTAGACATTGCCAGGCTCTATCGGCGATGGTTGGTATTTTTAGAATTCGGATTTTCCCATTCTTTTTAGGGATTGGTACTTCTCTAAGTCCGCTATGAACCCAGGTGAGGCCATGGTGGTTCAATTGTTCTACCAATTCAATTCGCTCTCGGTAATTCAGGCTTTCTTTTCCGTCAATACCGGCAGTGCGTTTTCCCTGATTTAATTGAGTCACTTGGCGGACTGCCAAAAGTTGAGCTGAACGGGACTTCATTATCAGTTTTTGTAGAGACCGAGCTTTCCTCCAGTCGCCAGCTTGAACCGCTTTGTATATTCTTCTTTGTAGGCGGAATAAGTTTTGGCGGAGTTTTTTCCACTTTTGGCTTTTCCATAGTTCGCTATGTTCTACCATGCGTCTAACCATACTCTACTCTTGTTGAATATATTCTGAGAACCCGTGCCCAGTTTTGAGCACATCTTACCCGACAGTGGGGATTAAGTTTGGCATAACTTACCGAAGGTTCGACCGGCCTTCAGACCCATGGTTTTGCTGTCGTTTTTACTCGTTCCATCTATCAGATTGTTTTGACGATTTAGGGTAGTCCAATTTGCCTATCCTCTTCTCGGAGATTACAACTGTCATCCTAAAACGTTGTGAGAATAGAGGATGAAGTCGCACATGGTTGTTCAGGTTGTGGCTTATCAATTAGACACTTTTATAGGACTACTTTTACCCATGTCGCCTCCCTGTTAGCGCCAGTGTTGCTACCTGCTTGTGGTCAACTGATTGCGCCCTGTTGCCAGCGTCACTCTGCGGAGTTGCCGCCCGCTCGGTGTGGCCAGATAAGGAGTCACATGTCTCCGCATGGGGTGGGTTTTCACCACCATCCGACAGATAGTTAGGATTTTGGGTTTTGCCCCGCGAATCCCCCTAGTCATACCCTTCTCTACTACGAGAAGCTCCTACTAGGAACGAGCCGCACTAGGATATTGATTGCAGCATTGTGGTCTCGATCTAATTTGCAACCACATTTACAGACGTGAGTCCTAGTTGATAGGGACTTCTTGACTGTTTCACCACACTCTGAGCAGTTCTGGCTTGTGTAGGCAGGATTTACCGCAACGGTGACCCTGCCAAATTTCTTGCCAAAGTGCTCTAACCATTTCCTGAATTGATACCAACCTGCATCGTTAATAGATTTGGCGAGACAGTGATTTTTGACTAAGTTCTTCACTCTTAAATCTTGCCTTACGGCACGCTGCGCGAACGTAAGCGACCAGGTCGTTAGACCGGATTACGCAACGTGCCAGTCTCTTGGCATGTTCTATGCGCTACGCGCAGGCTACGCCAACACGCTGCCTACTTATTTTAAGATGCTGCCTGCCTAATCTATTAACGGCTTTTCTCCGATTGGATGAGCCTTTCTTTTTCCGGGAAACCCGGCGTTGATAAAACTTTAAGCGTTTCTCCCCTTTTCTATAGAATCGGGGATTAGGTTCAGAATTACCATCAGAATCAGTGTAAAACTCTTTTAGTCCAATATCTAATCCGATAGTTGTTCTAGATGGTTCTAACTCTTCATTTACATCAACAGAGATGCAGAATTGAACGTAGTAGCCATCAGCTCTCTTGACTATGCGAACTCTTTTAATTTGCTTCTTGTCAAAGAGCCATAAATCCCAGGTACCCTTGAGCTTTAGTTTTCCTATCCCTTTTTTGTCGCTGAAGGTGATTGACTTCTTGTCAGGGGACAATTTCCATCCTGACTGCTTATATTCAACCGTTCGCGCAGCGTCGGCTTTGCCGAATCTACAATGCTTTTGAAAACGAGGAAAACCCTTCTTTCCTGGAACCTTTTTCTTGCAATTTTCAAAGAAGCGAGAAATTGATGACCATGCCCTTTCAGCCGCAGCCTGTCGGGCAGTCGAATTCAACTCATTAGCAAAGGGAAACTCTTTAGCTAATATCTTGGAGTACTTGCTAAGGTCGTATTTCCCTGTCCCTTTGTTGTCCATCCATAAACGAATGCAGCTATTCCGGATGAATTTAACTGTCCGAATTGCCTCGTCCATGGCTTGGTATTGAATAGGTTTGCCGTATGCTTTGAACTCTAAAATAATCATCATAAATCGAACGATTATGTTATTATTTTATAATAATGCTTTTAGCGTAAATTTTCAAGTTATAGTGGATATATTTTCACGGCTAATAAAGTCGCTACCTGGCTTTCATCCCCGGTTTAAAAACACGGGGCTTTCAGCCTGGAGCAGTCCCGTAAAATACCCCTGATAAGAGTTGCCAGCCAAATTCCCTGTCTCTACATCTACGGTAAAATCATATTTGATAGTTGCAGCAGAGACAAGTTGGGTTGGCATTACAGCTAGACCCAAAGCCACACTAGCGGCTGCCAAAACCCCTGATTTATGGAAGAGATCAGCCATTATAAAATTCTCCTTATTTCAACCTGGTAGAGCGTCTTGAATCAAGCGCTAGTCTTTTAAAACTCTATTAATCTATCTTTAGATAAAGAGGTTAATATTAGTTTAATTGTGAACAAATTCATGATTAGTTTAAGAGCTGACAGTAGACTTTCACAAAAAATTGAGAACCTAGTAATTTATTAACCAATTCTTAACTTAAGATTAACTTTTTGTTGGACTTACTTTCATGATTTACTCCTAGACTATTTAGCGCGCTATCCAACAACATTGGACAACACTGTGTGTTTACCGTCGCTCCTAATGGCGACCTCTTCCTCTGTGAAGATGGTTCAGCAAACCCAATTCATCGTCAGAGTTACCTGACGGGGTGACAAACAACCTTAAAAGCCTTACTGGGTGTGGGGTGTGGGGTGATGGGTGTAGGGGAAGATCAGGAGCTGGCGGAGTTGCGACGGGACGGTTGAATCAGGTATATGACCGATTGTTATCGCACCGGGTCACTCCAAATCCCCTTCTATTTTCCCCACACCCCACACCCCACCCCCCACACCCTGTCTAGTTTTTAGCCTTGTTGTCACCCCCTCAGCAGAGTTACTCAGGAAGGTCAGCTCTACAAGTTCGGTGCTAACGCCCTCAATACCAGTGAGTTTGGTGGAGCCTGCTTCTCGCGTCTACGGTCGTTACTGGTTTGTCAATATCCAAACCCCTGGTATCACCTTTGCTATCACCGGCTCTTGGAACAGACGAATCCCCTAGTACTCTGTCAATTGAGTTATGAGGCTTAGGGCAAGGTTAATGGTGTTAGTTAATGGTCTTGGGTTAATGGTTTTGGTACAATCCCTAAATGTAAACTTTTGTAAACAAAATCCTCTCTTTGCGTAATCTTGTTGATTTCCGTCTGATAAATAGATAGAGTTTGGCTCTCGCTTAGCTGTTAAAACTAGAGCCAAAAAACTAGATCAAAAAAAGGTTGTTATGGGAGATAAAATGTCTATAGTAATGTTGGTAATTTATCAGATACAATCATTGGGAAAAACTAGGTAAGCCTAGGTAGGTAAGCCTAGGTTTTGTGAAAGTAAAAAAAAGGTAAAGTTATATATAAAGATTAGATAAAGATTTATAGTATTACCTTGAGCTCTCACCCCAATATCAAACAATGGCAATACCAATCAATCGAAAACTGCTATAGTCAATAAGCACCAAGGTGTTTGGGAAAGTAAAACTGGAAATTCATCAAGACAAACTGTTTAATTTAGTTGAATTTAGTGGGGTAAAAATCATGCAAACTGGCGTTAGAACTTTATCGGCTTGGAGGAAGTTGAGAAAGGGTGAAATTAACTGTGAAACAGCCCTTAAACTCTTGGTTAACCCACAAGGAGAACTAAACGTTAACCTGCTGGATCGGGAAGTCAGCTCCCGGTTCTTTAAGCCATTCCCCAATCGCCAAGATTTACCTCCGGTGATTCCGCTGCTACTGTGGCGCAACTGTTATTACCTGGGTACCCCAGTCCAGTTATCCCCAGAGCAGCTCAAAAAATTAAGCGATCGCACTTTCACCCAAATCAAAATTATTCCCATTGCACCGAAAAGCTACAAGCGATGGTACCACACCGCAAACAATGATGCCAAATCTATCAGTTCCGTAGCCTTTGTCAATCCCCTTACTGGTGAGGTGGAACAAGAAGACATTACCGAAACCACAGAATTGTATCTTTCCCAAGCGGCTGACCAGATTGAGCGGATTAAAACCATTATCTCTGGAGCTCTGCGTAACCGCGCCAGTGATATTCACCTGGAACCGATGACTGATGGCTTAAGAGTCCGCTATCGCATTGACGGGATTCTTAGGGATATAACTACCTTACCCTCTGACTTGGGACGAGCAGTGGTGGTTGCTCTCAAAGTCATGTCTGATATGGACATTGCTGAAAGCCGCCGTCCTCAAGATGGTCGGATTGGGGAAAACTATGCTACTGGCCAGGAGGCAGAACTTGGGTTAGATCTGCGGGTGAGTACCCTCCCTTGTGTGGGGGGGGAGAAAGCAGTGATTCGCTTATTACCAAGAGAAAACCCCTTTTCTGGCTTGGAAGAGTTAGGCTTTTCTGACCAAGAGCTTAAAATCTATAAAGGTTGGTTGCAGCAACCCCAAGGAATGGTTATTATCACCGGTCCGACTGGTTCTGGTAAAACTAGTACGCTATATAATTCCCTGCAAGGGTTAGCGACCGAACATGTGAATGTAGTAACGGTGGAAGACCCAGTGGAGTATGTCTTACCCCGGATTACCCAGACCCAAGTGAATGAGGCAGCCGGGATGACCTTTGCGGCAGGGATGAGGGCAATTTTACGCCAAGACCCGGACATCATTATGGTGGGGGAAATTCGGGATGCTGAAACCGCTGAAACAGGGATTCGAGCTGCTTTGACCGGTCACTTAGTATTGACCACTCTCCACACCAATGATGCGGTCAGTGCTATTCCTCGTATTAAAGATATTGGTCCGGAACCGGGTTTAATCAGTGATGCCCTATTGGGAATAGTGGCACAGCGTTTGGTGCGCAAAATCTGTCCCCACTGTCAAGAACCTTACACCCCGACTTCTGAAGATTTGCGGAAGCTGAGTTTGACGCCAGAGGAAGCTAATCTCAAAGGTTGGCGCAAAGGAAAGGGTTGCGCCAAGTGCTACAATTCCGGCTATTTAGGACGGGAAGCCATTGTAGAGTTACTGGATGTAGATGATACCGTGCGGCAGTTGATTTATGAGGGAACCATGACTCAGTTGCACCGTTACCTGGATAAAATCAGTTTTTATTCCTTCCGCAAGGCAGCCATTGAAAAGGTAACCAAAGGGGTAACCACCCTAACAGAAATCTTACGAGTTCTACCCCACAGTGCTTTGTCCTGTAAGTCTCACGGTCAATTGGACAAGCCAAGAGCTGCTAAAGTGAAATCCCTAGATGAGATGGCTCCAAAAAGGAGATATGGTTGATTGGCAACATTGCTGGGTAGGGAGTAGGGAGTAGGGAGTAGGGAGTAGGGAGTAGGGAAAGAGAGGGAAGTGTGGGAGGTGTGGGAGGTGTGGGGAGATGGGGAGATGGGGAGATGGGGAGATGGGGAGTCAGAACCCAAACCACTCGGGCTTTGTATCAAGACAGGGGTTGCGAAAATTGAATGTAGTTCATTAATATGAGCACCGCCATACCAATAGCAAAAGATCTGCTGTAGGACTTACGCAAAAGTGCAAAAGTCCTGAATGTGCGAATATAAACAAGGATATTTAATTTTTATGCCATGGTGCCAGTGGGCAGATTGTCTAGCTCAACCACACTCCTAAACCCACTGAATTGGTGGGATTCACCATTCCACCAGAGAGTCAATTCAGTTAGTTGCATATTACTGGGGGAACTAATCAAAAGAGATTTCTACTGTGAAAGTAGAGACAGTTGGAAATCCGCAGATAATGTTTGACTTAACCTTTACTCGTAATTTAAGCGCTACACTAATTGTTGTGACTCTGCTTAGCATGAGTTTATCTACCGTGCGTCATCATCCCCAAACCATGACGAAACAAAAACGATTCACTCCAATTGGAAACGCGATGAGAATGGGTTTAGTCATCAAGGGTCAACAACTTCGCTACCGCTAATCGGGTGCATCTCAATATTTGTGAAAAAGAAGGGGAAGTGTGGGAAGTGTGGGAAGTTTGGGGACATGGGTAGATGGGGAGATGGGGAGATAGGAAGAGATTCAATTTGTAAACGGATGCTACCAGATTTTAGATTAGAGTCTTGTTTTGCGATCGCTTAATTCTTCTTGCTCTTATAGCAGTTTTCAAATAGCTACACCGTAAGCATTCAGCATTCAGCATTCAGCATTCAGCCTTTGGCTGAATGCTTACCTACCGTGGTATTTTGATACCGTCGTCTAGAATGTGTTTACGTGAATCAATGACTTACGCATCTTAACAACGGTTCGTTCCATATCTACTAAACTTTCTAGAGTCAAAACAATATCATCAGCAACTCCGAGAATTTTTGCTGCTTCTTTTACTTTGGCTCTCTCTGCGTCAGCATAAACCCCATCAGCTGATGACATCTTAATGGCATGATATACCAATTCGTTTGCTACTGACAAAGTTTCAACATCAACTTTTTTTATATCGGGCAACAGCTCTTGTAGGTTAGCATTTTTGTAATCAAAAGACTTGTAGAGTCCAACAACCTCTTCAGGGGCACCAAATCTCTTTTGGTGATTGATTAACCACTCCATTTCTGCGTCAGAAACCTCTCCATCACCTCCGGCAATAGCTAACAAAGCGTAACCATAGTTGACCATAGCTTGGACTGAGGCTGAACTAAGTCCGTACTCATCTTGAGCAAAAGATGAAAGAGTTTGCATTTTATCGTCAGTCATATATTTTATCCTGTTTTAACGTTACAGCTGGTTAACTCTAAAAATTTTATTTTTGATGGGAGAATATTGCAAGTGTCTAATTCAGGTAAAGGTAGCAAAGCTGAAACGAGCGATGTGCCACAAAGGCTGAAAGAATAGCTGGATAAAGCTTTCAGCTCAAAAATTTCCTGTAAGGATTAAGGCGCGGGAGAGAGGGGATTAGCAGGCAGGGCAGGGTACTTGACCCCTCACTTGAAAACTGCTATTGCGGTTATCATGTTCATGAGGTACACAGGATTTTTGCTCTCTTACCTATTCCCTAAAATCCAGGATTTTGTCCATCACCTCATTGAGAACTACTATATGATTAACCGAAATTAAGATAAGATGATCGATTTTAAGGTTTTTGAACAAGCACGCCAAAAACATCCCCGCTCTGAAGCTATGCCATTTATGGCTGAGCTGAGACAACAGATGCGTTCGCATCAGCCTTATCAAGGATTAAGACTATTACATCATATCCACTTGACCAGAGAAACTGTATTTAAAGTTGAACCGTTGCTGTTGGCTGGTGCGGAGCTTACCGTGTCTTGCCCTAATTTTATCAAGCCTAACCCAGAAGCGGTAGAAATTTTGCTCACTGCTAATGTTGAGGTTAATCTGGAAGGTAATTTTGACGATAACTATGATATTTGTTTAGATCTTTATGGAGAGTTACCCACACTACTCACCCCTCGCCAGGGAGTGGTAGAGCTAACTAAACTGGATAACGATATCTATCAATCCTTAGATATTCCCTATCCATTGATTTCTGTGGATGACAGTTCCTTAAAAAATATCGAAACGTTCTATGGCACTAGTAAAGCATTTGTCAAAGCCTTCCACCAGTTAACTAACGAGTCATTAGTGGATAAAAACTTGGTAATCTTTGGTTGTGGAAAAGTTGGAAAAGGACTAGTTAATGAATTATTAGGCTTAACCAAGGAGCTGGTGATCGTCGAGAAAAATCCTAAGATTTTGGAACAGCTGAAGGCTAGAGGAATCAAAGGGTTACAGGCTGAGAACCTGGATGGAATTAGGGCAGCACTCAATGAGGCTTTTTGTGTTGTGACCTGTACGGGAGTTAATGGAGTACTTTCTCAGGAGTATGACTTAGACAAGGAAGATTTTAGTGGTAAGTATCTTGCCAACATTGGCGCAGAAGATGAATTTGGTGATAACTTCTCAGAGGCAGAAGTGCTTTTCAAAAAAGCTCCGATCAATTTTTCCTTAGCGGAACCTACTCCAGTTGAGACTCTCGACCCAGTCTTCTATGCCCATAACATAGCGATTGACTTAATTTTATCGAAGGAATTGGAACCCGGTTACCATTCATTTCCTAGTCATCTTGCCCAGGAAATAATAGAGAAATGGGGAAACTATCATGATCAAGATATAGCATTTTTAAGGGAGTAGGGAGTAGGGAGTCGGGAGTCGGGAGTAGGGAGTCGGGAATCGGGAGTAGGGAGTAGGGAGTAGGGAGTAGGGAGTAGGGAGTCGGGAACGTAAGCATTCAGCTGACGGCTGTTCGCGTAGCGTGAGCTAAAAGCTCACGGCTGACGGCTGAATGCTTACCTATAGTCTTTTAAGAATTAATCCCGCTATCACCAGTTGCGATAATGTTCATAGTCCCAACACTCTCCCTGTTCCCAACTTCTTCCCGTTGCTTCACAGTTGTAGGAGTCATTAATCCAAGGAATACTGGTTGGATGGGCTGCAAAAATTTTATTTTTAACAATAAAGTTATCATTTTTATTAGGTGTTGTTGAATGATTTATATCTTTGATAAATAAGGATGATGGTAATAAGCCAAATAGTGATGATTTAATGCTTAAAAATGAAAGACTCAATACTAAGCTTGAAGTAAGGTTGATCACTAAGATTTTTTTTGGTTTAGTTTTAGTTTTAAAATTGCGATCACCTGGAAGTTGATAAATAGATTTATAAACCATAAATAATAGTTTAGGTTTTTTTCTTTGAAATCAGCGTAGCAATTATCGGTTTGCCAACAGGTTTGCGTTAATGTTTAACTTCTGTATGTTATGTATAACTTTTGTTGACGTTTGACCCTTGAAAGTAATCACCATAAGCATTTCAGTGATTCCACTTACAGATAATGGCAAAATGGCAAAATTGTGAAATGGATAGATGGGAAGATGAGATGTAAGCATTCAGCTATCAGCTATCAGCTATCAGCGGTCAGCGATTAGCGCTACTTGAGGTGCCATTGGCCGTAGGCCAGACTAAGGGAACAGCTTTTGAATAAAATAAGCTGACGGCTGATAGCGGTAGGCTGAATGCTTACAGTAAAACGAGCAGGGATTTTCAACCAGCCCTACCAGCACCTCCGATGCTTGTTTACTACCTCCCGTTGATTAGCTGACTGCTGACTGCTGATGGCTGAATGCTTACTTTTTCAGTTATTAATGAACTGGAAAAAACAATGGGACAGCTTCAGCTTTACCAATGGGCTTTGGAGGGACAAGAACCAGAACGACAGTTTCCCCCCTTTTTTAAGGGGGGTTAGGGGGGATCTATTGTTTTTAGCTATCAGTCAAACAAGTTATCTTCGGCATTTCCAAACAACAATTTTTCAGCTAGCTGTCGAGAGGAATAAAATTAACTTATTAGTTTATGAACCCGAGCAAGAGGCTATTGTTCAGTAAGCATTCAGCTATCAGCTATCAGCTATCAGCTATCAGCTATCAGCTATCAGCTATCAGCTATCAGTTTATGGGCGCTTGGGCAAGCTACACCCAATAGCTTTTGAATAAGCGATGCAGTGGCCTCACGGGGAGGCAGCGCGGTCTTGGGGGTTTCCCCCACTCGCTATTGCCGTGGTTTCCCCCACTCGCGCTTGGGATCAAGACAACAGGTAAGCATTAGTTTAATCTGAGTAAAGTCACAGCGTCGAAGTCTATGCCACAAAGCACCTCAAGCAGCGTGAGCTAAAGGCTGACGGCTGACGGCTGACGGCTGACGGCTGACGGCTGAATGCTTACATTGTTCAATGGATCACTCACTAAACTATGCCGATATTCTGAAATCTTGCAAGAGGAAACTCGCGCCCAACCGAGTATACAAGCGATTCGGCTTTATCCTGTTTGCGATACCGAGACCGGTCACTTCCTAGTTCTGGCTACTGGCTGGGATAAGCAAGGCTGGATTAACTCGATTTTGTTTCACGCTCGCTTGGTTGATGGCCAAGTCGTTATTGAAGAAGATAACTTTGAGGAAGGGTTGGCCTCGGCTCTTATTGCCGCTGGTATCCCCGCAGAACATATTATCACTGGTCTTGATTACCAACTGATGCAGTAGTTTCAGTTAGTACAAGCTAGACCCACCTACCCACATCATCTCTCTCCCCTGAGCCATCACCCATTGCATCAACTGCTGCCACTCTGGTGACTTCCCTAACCCATCAGCATCAAACTCCCCGCCCCAATTCCTGGAAAACTCGGCAAAATTATCTGCCCAATGTACCACTGTCTCCATGGGTAAATAAGGACTATAGCCCCAAGCCTGCTGTAAATACTTGATCATTTCCCTGGGATGTCCTGTATTATACAAATACCAAGCAATCCATACTAGGGTTCCATAACGCACCTGATTTTCTAATAGACGGATTCCTGGTGGTAATTCAGCCTGTTGGAAGAAGTTGTCAATGGCTGCTGACAGGGAGCGAGCTTGAGGAAGTCCTTTGTGCATGGCACTTTGGTGATGTTGCCGATAGCCTACGGTTACCTGACGCAACCAAACGGCAGGACAACCCTTAAGGGCTAACCGTAACACTATTTCGGTATCTTCAGCGGGTGGAAACCTGGGGTCAAACCCGCCAACGGCCTCTAGCCAGTGGCGACGGAACATCATGGCACTAGGCAGGACTGGCTTCCACAGTAACCAACTTTCTAAGTTTAATTCTGGTACTTTCTCCCATGGACGCACTGTCATCAGTGGCTTACCCTGGGCATCCACGCGGTACCAACCACTATGGACAATTCCCAGGTGGGGTTGTGCTTCAAACACTGCTAACTGGGCAGCTAACTTACCTGGCAGAAAAAAGTCATCGGCATCGAGGAATGCGACAAATTCACCGTTGGCTAATTTAATCCCATGGTTGCGGGCAAGGGAGACTCCTTGGTTTTCTTGATAAATGTAACGAATGCGTCCGCGATAGGGTTGCAACACTGATCGAGTCTGGTCTGTTGAACCATCATCAATTACCACTACCTCATAGGAACAGGCTTCTTGATTCAGCGCACTTTCCACTGCTTCGGTAATATAGCGATCGCAATTATAGCTGGGAATAATTACACTGACTTGTGGTATCATTTCATACCCTCCCATCACCCCATTGAGCACTGCTATAGCTTTATATAGCAAAGGGAACAGGGAACAGGGAACAGGGAACAGGGAACTTCGGGACAAAAATTATCAGAATTCCTACACTGATCCCTATAGTGATTAGCTCTTTTTATGAAACAGATATGAAGATTTAATGATCACAATGTAAAAAGTTTGCAAAAGAAGTTTGTTTAGAAAACAAACTATCGCGAAATAGTATTATGTAAAATAACAACAAAAAATTCTAAAAATGTGAAAATTAACTTTTTTTTGTTTCCTGCTATATACTGGTTGAGGTGATCTCGTAGTCTAGTTAATGAGTAATAGGTAATTACAACTAACAAATTCCCAATAACCAGGACCCAAGTTTGTGTCTTTTGTTACGGTGATCTGAGCTAGTTTTAACTAGACGTTAATTATCAAAACTCTAACGGTTGAAAACCGCGATGCTGGCTGAACGCGGGGGACAGTTCAACTATCCATCAAAAACTCCAAGGGGACTCCCGTTATACCAGTAGGGTTAGCGGGAGACGGGGCGTATAAAGTGCGGACGCAGGTGACCCACACAGCCCCTTGGAAATTGGAGACTAGATTACTTGCACTTTTTAAATATTTCCTCTAGAATAACTATGTTGTTAGCGGAGGACTGGATGCTAACTCAAGTTAATAACCTGCGTTTAGACGAACAGCAGATATTAGCTCTAAAGCAGATGTGTCACTTGAGCAAGAACATGTTCAACGTGGGACTCTACAATGTCCGTCAGTATTTCTTTCAAGAACGTAAACATTTGCGATACGAAAGTAATTATTATCATTCCAAAGAAAATGATAATTATAAACTGTTGCCGACGGATATTGCGCAACAAACATTGAAGATTGTTGATAGGTCTTTCAAGTCTTTCTTCGGGTTGTTAAAGCTTAAGTCTAGTGGAGGGTATCAGGAAAAGATTAGACTTCCACAGTACCTCCCAAAAGATGGACATTTTCTCTTAGTTATCCCGATCAGGAAGCGTGACTGGGAAAAATTACCAGGAAAAGACTGGCTGTTCACTGTTCCAATGTCTTGTAAATTCAAACGAGAGCATGGGGCAGTTCAGTTTGCTGTTCCTGAAAGACTTAGAACTAAAACAGTCAAAGAAATCCGTATTATCCCTAAGTATGGGGCAAGATACTTTGATGTTTGTTATTGTTACGAGGATGAATCTGAAGAACAGGTCGAACAGACTGGCGAAATCTTAGGTATCGACTTAGGACTTGAGAATTTTGCCACATGTGTCAGTACTACTCAAAAGTCGTTCATTATTGATGGTAAGCGAATAAAGTCTGAGAATCAGTTCTACAATAAACGCAACTCCAAACTTCAGTCTATCAAAGACTTACAAGGCATTAAAACCTTGACGAATCGACAGGCTAAGTTACTAAGAAAGCGGAATCACAAAGTCAGAGATTTCACTAACAAAGCAGCTCGGTATGTTGTAGATTGGTGCAGAAATAATAAGATCAGCAAGATTGTTATTGGTTACAACCCCGACCTAAAACAAAAGGTCAATCTAGGGAAACGAAACAATCAAAAGTTCACCCAGATTCCGATATATACATTCAAGGACAAGCTGGAAAGCCTCTGTGAACGATATGGCATCGAAATGATCGAACAGGAAGAATCTTACACCAGTAAAGCATCTAGCTTGGATAAAGATGAATTGCCTGTGTGGAATGCTGACAACCCAAAATCCTACAAGTTCAGTGGTAAGAGAATCAAACGTGGATTATACCGAACTAGCAAAGGTTGGTTGATTAACGCTGATTGCAACGGAGCGCTAAATATAATTCGCAAGCACACAAGTAACCCCAATGATTGTATCGGAGGGTTTAGAGGTTGTTTGGCTCAACCAGTAAGAGTTTTATGCTCTTAAGAATCCCCCGCTATAATCGTCCGGCTTAGCCGACGCGGGGCGCGTTCGATTTAGCGGTGGGAGCAGTCAACTGCCCAAGCTAGTTCTAACCCGATAGCTGCCTAATGATCAAGGTTGAATCAACTTACCAACAAGTCAAGGCTTATTTAGCCAAGAATCAATGGGGTCAAGCCGTTGCTTGTTGTCGCCAAGCCCTGAAACGGCAGCCTAATTCTGGGGAATTCAATTTCTTACTAGGCTTTGCCCTAGCTGCTCAGGGAAAGCCCAGGCAAGCAATTTATGCCTATAGTAAAGCGGTGCAACTCCAACCGGAGCAAGCTCAAACTCATTCCTGCTTAGGTGAGTTATATAGTCAACTCAAGGATTTCTCAACAGCAGAATGGCATTATCAACAGGCTGTTTACCTACAGCCCGGTCAGGCTGAGTACCATTACAATCTAGGAATCACCAGGCACAAGCTGTGGGAGTGGGATGCTGCCAAAGAAAGCTATCAGCAAGCGATCGCACTTAACCCCAAGGATGCCAAAGCCCACTATCACCTAGGAGTGTTGTATGGTCAACGGGGTCAGTTAGAGGAAGCCAGCAACAGTTATCGCCAAGCCATTACCAACCAGCCCGATTACCTCAGCGCTTATAATAACTTGGGCTGTGTTCTCTTTGAGCTAAAACAATTCGAGGCAGCAAAGGCAGTCTATCAACAAGGTATCGACCAACAAGGTATCGACCATAATCCTAAGTGGGGGACTCTGTATAATAATCTGGGTAAGGTGCTGCAAGCACAAGGTAAGGCAGCTGAGGCTCTGGTGGCATACAGTAGTGCGATTGAGTTAAACCCAGAGCTAAAATCAGCTTACTTAAATCTGGGTCGGTTATGGCAACAGAAGGGTAATTATCCGGTAGCAGTGCAGTATTTTGAAAGGCTGCTTAGGCTGGATCCAGAACAGATATTGACCTACAGTGAATGCGCCAGCGCCTTGATGGCTCAGGGGAAACTAGCCCTAGCCTTTGACTATTTACGAAAAGCGATCGCATTGCAACCAGCTTTTGTGGAGGCTTATTGCCAACGTGCTAAAGGTTTACCAGGCCAGGATATACTTGAGCGATCGCAAATTTATTGTTCTGGATTTCTTGAGGCACTACGGAACAAAGAGGATACTTTCCAAGTTTGCCTTTATCTGTGGCAGACTTATCTATATTTAGGGGATACCTTGTTGGAGTATGGTGCAGCAAAGCAGGCGGAAAAGTATTACCAGAAAGCGTTACAGATTCAGCCAGACCAGGTTGAGTTGTATATACGGTTAGGGGATTGTTTAGCCGAGCAGCAGCGACTGGATGCAGCAGTAATGACTTATCACATGGGTTTAGCCTTGCAACCAGCTCATCCTCAGATTTATCTACGGTTAGGGCAAGTCTTGAGCAAACAAAAGCGGTTCCAGCAAGCCCTTGAATACTACGAAGCCCTCTGGCATCAGCATTTAGAAGAGGGCAAGGTGAGCGGTCACCTTGGCAGTCTCGGAGTCTTGCCGAGATATAACTTGCCGAGAGATAACCTGCTCAGAGATAACTATAGTGCTAAGCCGAGAGATAATATTCCTAACCCTCTCACCTCCCAACCCCCTCACCCGATTAAGGGCATTTATGAAGCGACCAGGGATTGGTATATAAGCACAGAGTGCCATGGCTGCTACTACATAGAGGTACCTTGCTCAACCATCGAGAAGGATTGGCAATATACTAGATCGAGGGACATTGAAGTTTCTGTGAACCATGGTTTACAGGGCAATAGTTTCCCAAACGATCTCAACACCATGTCCATGGTAGCGCCGCCAGCTTCTGCCCTGGCTCCTATATCTGTTGAACCCAGCGAGTTCCAGTCTCAATTCCAGTCTCAGTCCCAGCCTCAATGTGGCGGTGTTACTTGTAATCGATGTATGAGACGACTGTGTAACCAGTTTGAGTCAATTCATCTGGGCAAGAGGGTCTATGAGTGTAACCCACCGCAAACACTGTCTGTGGATTACCCTACTGTCTTTGTGGCGACTATCCCACAAGGACGGGCTTGGATTGCCCCCCAAAGCAGTTACTGGAAGATTTGTCATGGCATCGCCATCATTACCCCAGATGATTATTTGCTATCTGACCTCTCTCGAAATTACCCATGGTATTTGCCTGGATGTGAGAATTACGACCCCAGAAACCATATAATCTTTAGTCTGGAGCAGATGCCGCCTTTAGAGTACATTGATGGCACAGTAGCGGTTCTATCGGGACTTTCGGGACATGTCTACTACCACTGGATGTTTGATGTCCTGCCTAGAATTGAAATCCTGCGCCGCAGTGGGATAGATTTCGCTAAGATTGATTGGTTTTTGATCAATACGCCACAGCAACCCTTTCAACAAGAGACCCTGAATTGCTTAGGCATTCCTGCTAACAAAATTATCTCAAGCGATCGCTACCCCCATATTCAAGCCCAGGAGTTAGTCTTACCCTCCTTTCCCGGACATTTTGATTGGGTACCTAAGGGTACTATCAACTTCCTCAGACAGAGGTTTTTACCGCAAACTCTGGAATTAAGATACCCAGAGCGTATATACATCACTAGAGCTCAAGCCAGACATCGACAAGTTCTCAACGAAACTGAGGTCAAGGAGCTGCTATCCCAATTTGGTTTTATTACCATTGCCCTAGAAAGCCTGTCTGTGAGGGAACAAGTTGCTCTATTTGCTTCTGTCAAAGCGATTGTTGCTCCCCATGGCGCTGGTTTGACCAATACTGTATTTTGTCGCCCTGGAACTCAAATCATAGAACTAGTGTCACCGAATTATGTTAGAACAGATTACTGGATGATTAGCCAACAACTGGGACTGAAACATTATTATGTAAAAGGAGAAAATTTTGACTGTAAACCTATTCGCCAACTAATGTATACTAGCTCACTAACAGAAGATATTTTAGTTAACTTAGATTCCCTTTATTCAGTAATGAAAATTACTGGGTCAAATCAGCTATGCTCAATGGTGTCTAACCAATAAGGAGGCAAATAATTAGAATAAAAAAAACTAATACTGTGGCAAAAAAAAATTGTAATAAATTATAGTTTATAGGTAATATCAACTAGGATAAAGAAGGAGTTATAGTAAATGTCTTCTATTGTTGCTGACCCAGATCTTGAAGTTATCCCGACTAACGAAGATGGCTTCGTGATTTTAGGACCAGAGGATCAACCAACTAATGTTGATGGGAGCAATGGTCTAGATGTTATTCAGACTGGTGATCAAACCGATGAAGTTAGTGGTGGTCGAGGGGATGATGTCATCATAGGCCAAGAAGGGGATGACCAAATCACTGGCGATGAAGGGAATGATGTCGTGCTGGGTGGAGCAGGAAATGATAACCTGATCATAGGAGCAGGAGAGGATGTGGCGATCGGAGGTCCTGGAGAGGATACATTTACCTTCGAGTTCTTTGACGACCAACCGGATATTATTACTGAGTTTAACTCTGGAGAAGATAGAATCGTGATTCCAGGGGTTGATGACCAGACTAACGTGACTTACGACTCGATCACTGGTGAGCTACAAGTCGATGGGCAAACCATTGCTCAATTGAGTTCAGGTTTGGATCTTGAAATTAATCAAACTGACGATGGTTTTGAAATATTCTAGTAGGTAAGCAATCAGCAATCAGCAATCAGCAATCAGCTATTAGCAATCAGCAATCAGCAGTCAGTAATCAGCAGTCAGTAATCAGTAATCATCAATCAGTAATCAGCTATCAGCTATCAGCTATCAGCTTATGCTTTACATCACAGCGTCGAAGCCTGTGCCACGATACGGCTAGAAGCCTGTGCCACGATCCTTGAGGTGCCAAAGGCAAACAGCTGACCACTGACCACTGACCACTGACCACTGACCACTGACCACTGACCGCTGACCGCTGAATGCTTGATTTGAGATGTGAACATGCTTTATTAAGGAAAGGCAAGAGGCAAGAGGCAAGAGGCAAGAGGCAAGAGTTAATCAAGTAGCGCTGCATCCCTATTCCCTATTCCCTATTCCCTATTCCCTATTCCGCTGTTCCCTCTCATGATGTACACTTACTTAACTGAAGCAATTACCGCTTGTGAGCAAGCTTTGGAAACTCCATCACCAAATCGACCTGATTTTGCTTCGACTTGCCGAGTTTTAGGCAATATCTTGCAAGGGATGGGTCGGTTTGATGATGCAATTTTCTGGCACTCTAGAGTGTTCGATAGCAAACCGAATTTAGTGCAAGTATATGCTAAGATAGCAAGTTTATACAGTAGTCAACAACAGTGGCAGGCAGCGATCGCATCCTACTACCATGCTCTTAGCCTCCAGCCAGATTTTGCTGAGGCTTACTGGAGTTTGGCAGAAATCTATTCTCAGCTGGGGAAAAAAGACGAGGAAATTGAGTGTTGGTATCAGACTCTGAGCCTGAAACCCCAATCAGCAAAAGCTCAGGGGCATTATAAACTAGGGAAAGCTTTCCTGGCTCAGGGTAAACCGGATCGAGGCATTGCTTGCTTCCAAAATGCGATTGAGCGTGACTCCAGCTTATGGGCAGCTTACTACGAGTTAGGAGACTGTTTGATAGCCCAGGGAAAGTGGGATAATGCGATCGCATGTTATCGTCAGTTAATCGACCTTGACCCAAATCAAGCTAAGGCTCACTATAAAATTGCTGGGATTTGGCTCAAACAAGGAATGGTGGACACAGCGATTGCAGCGTTTCGCCGCTCGATTGAGGTTGATCCAAATTTCCCTGGAGCTTATCGGGAATTGATCCAACTGTTGATTCAACAGCAGAAGTGGGATGAAGCGATTGTCTCATGCCGTGCGGTAATTGCTACAGTCGGTGACTATCCCTGGAGTTATGTTAAACTAGGGGATGCTTTGGTAAAAAAAAGTGAGTTGACCGAAGCCTACACCTGTTATCAAAAAGCTGCTAAATTGCGGGGTTGGCATCAGTGTGCTCAGAAGGATTATCGATTCACCCAGGATAGGTTTACCTTTAAAATTCCGGTCTGGGAAAAACACTTGCAGTCCCTAGCTGGTGTCGCAGATGCTCAATGTCTGGAAATTGGGAGTTTTCAAGGCAACTCCGCTTGCTGGTTACTTGATAAAATCCTGACTAACTCTTCAGCTCGATTAACTTGTGTTTCGCCACACTTTCAGGAAGAGTTTGCTGGCAATATCGCTAAAACTGGAGCAGCGGAAAAGGTGACTAGGTTAGAGGGAAAACCTGAGCAGTTGCTTAATTCCCTTGATAGCAATTGCTACGATTTAGCTAACATTCGCGACAGGCGTCACAAAGCTACCATTGCTGAGCAAAATGCTTTACTTTGTTGGAAGCTGCTCAAGGTTGGGGGGCTGATGATCGTTAATAACTATGGATGGAGCAATCCGGCTAAACCACAAGAAGCGCCTAAAATTGGGATTAATAGGTTTCTAGATTCAGTTAAGGGTCAGTTTGAGATTCTGCATCAGGCTCGCATAGTTATTCTTAAAAAAATAGCGTCTTAACGGTAACGATGTCAAGGGATATCAAGCACTCTTCGGGTCATGATCACGATTCTGTTGACCAAACCCAGGGCCAGCTCAAAGTGGTCAAAATTCAAGTAAAGTTGGCTAAAGACCATGCTAATCGGGGCAGTCTGTATGCTCAACAGCAACAGTGGCCCGAAGCGATCGCATGTTACGAAAAAGCGATCGCAATTGACCCCAAATTTGCTGGAGCTTACCGTAACTTGGCTCGGGTTTTCGCTAAAACAGGTCAACAGGCGGAAGCTACGGAGTGTTGGTATCAGGCTCTAACCCTAGAGCCAAATTGGGCTAAACCAGAGGAGCATGTTAAGTTGGGCAACAGGCTGTGGTCTCTAGGAAAACCAGACCAAGCCATCACCTGTTATCGACAAGCCCTTGAGTTAAAGCCCAATTTACTGCAAGTTTACTATCGTCTGGGGGAGATACTCAAATCTCAGGGAAAGATGGAAGATGCGATCGCACTTTATCAACAGGCGGTCGAGAATAATCCCCGAAATCACCAAGCCATGAACTACTATCGACAAATAGTCGATAGTAATCCCAACTCTAGCGCTAAAGATTATCATCAGTTGGGTCAACTGCTCAGAGGGCAAAGTCGATTCAAAGAAGCCATTGAGTCTTATCAAAAAGCGATTGAGCTTGACCCGTGTTTTAAGCGAGCTTATATAGACCTACAGTACACCTGGATTGAATCAGAGCAGTTAGAGCAACTTATCACCTTTTATCGACAGTGCATCAAACGGCAACCAGATTTTCCTCTGGCTTGGGGGAATTTAGGGGATGTGCTAACCCAGCAAGGCCAACTTCAGGAAGCGATTAGCTGTTACCAAACTAGCTCTTACAAGACAGCAGTTGCATCTAATCCCAAACTTGCCGAGGTTCACTGGAAACCTAAAAAAGAGCATGGTCCAGACTTCGTTATTATTGGAGCGGCCAGATGTGGTACATCTTCCTTACATATGTATCTGAGTCGTTATCCACAAATTATGTCCCCTCATAAAAAAGAGTTAAATTTTTTCAGTAAATATTTTAATCAAGGGATTGATTGGTATCTCGCTCATTTTCCATCCATTACCGACTATCCTAATTTCTTAGCTGGGGAAGCAAGCCCTAATTATTTTGACTGCACTGAATCTGCCCAACGGATGTTTCAGTTTTTTCCCAAGGTTAAGCTCATTGTTTTATTGAGAAATCCCGTTGACCGCGCCATCTCTTGTTACTATCACAATTTTTATCATGGCCGAGAAAAGCGCAGTCTAGAAGATGCCCTAGCTCTAGAAAAGCAACGACTGGAAACCTTGACAGAATCAGAGCTATTAGAGATTGGGTATCGACACCCAAATAATTTGTTAGGAAGTCTTTACGTCTATAAGTTAAAACGATGGATGGAGATTTTTCCAAGAGAACAATTTTTAATAGTGAAGAGTGAAGACTTCTATAGCAATCCCAAGACTGTTATGAGTACCATCATTGAATTCTTGGGATTATCTGATCAGAAGTTTTTTCAATACCCCAAATGCAATGGTAGGTCTTACACTCCCATTAGTAAGGAATTGAGACAAAGCTTAAGTGAATTTTTTCGACCTCATAATCAGAAGTTGGAAGATTATTTAGGAATAAAGTTTAATTGGGATTAGAATAAAAAAAGCGGTGTTGCTGATTATGCGTATGGTTTTGCCCCCCTAGGGCGTGTTTTCAACGTTTTTCGCAAGATTATGATCCCCCCCAGCCCCCCTTGAAAAAGGGGGGAGCCATACTCAAAGTCCCCCTTTTTTAAGGGGGATTTAGGGGGATCTCCGAGGCAATAAGACACGCCCTAGACCCCCTGTTTTCAAAGTTTTCCACAAGATTATGATCCCCCCCAGCCCCCCTTGAAAAAGGGGGGAGCCATACTCAAAGTCCCCCTTTTTTAAGGGGGATTTAGGGGGATCTCCGAGGTAATAAGACACGCCCTAGACCCCCAATCATGGGGTATTTAGGGGGCTTTAAGAAAACCAAATGATCGCGCATTAATTTATTAATTCAGCAACGCCTATTTCCTACTGTTCCCTGTTCCCTGTTCCCTGTTCCCTGTTCCCTGTTCCCTAAAATTACCATGGTTAAAACCACCTCCAAACTCACTTTTGAGGAATACCTGGAATATGATGATGGCACAGATAACCGTTATGAGCTATTTGATGGGGAGTTAGTAGAATTGCCTCCTGATAGTGAACCAAATAATTGGAGGGTAATGTGGCTAAGGGATGAATTAGTCCAACTAGTTTACCGCCGTTTAATTAAGACGCACAATTGTGAATTACAAGTTCCAGGAAATCCTCAAAATCGCTATCCAGATTTGGTAGTAATTAGAGAAGAACATCTGATCCAAACGGAAAAACGCTTAACTATCACCCTTGATATGCTTCCCCCACAATTTGTGGCTGAGGTAGTTAGCCCCTACAAAAACCAAAGGGATGAAAACTACCGACGTGATTATGTAGAGAAGGTACAACAATACCAAGAAAGGGCTATTCCTGAATATTGGATTATTGACCCCCAAGAGCAGTTAGTAACTGTGCTGGTGTTAAACAATGGTAGTTATGAAAAACAAGAATTTCGTGATAATCAGCAGATTGTTTCCCAGACTTTCGGTGATTTTAAGTTTACGGCTTTACAGGTGATAAGTGCTAATTGATAGGTAATTTATCAGCTATAGCAAAGGGAACAGGGAACAGGGAATAGGGAATAGGGAGTAGGGAGTAGGGAGTAGGGAATAGGGAATAGGGAGTAAGAAATATGGCATCAAAATTTTATCAATTCTTACATGAATGGCTATATCAGCTTATGCGCTACGCGAACAGTTAGTAGCTGTCAGTTATCAGCCAAAGGTATCTAATCATAAGATGGTAAAAGCTTTTGAATAAAATAAACTGACAACTGACAGCTGACAGCTGACAGCTGAAAGCTGACGGCTAAATCATGAAATTCATTCTCAAATTACCTCCCCAAAAAAAAATTCTAAAAACCCTTGACATTTTTTTATAATCATTACAATAATCGTTATAAACATAATTCAGGTTTTTAGCCATGTCTCAAAACTTTATCCCGAATCAAAACAATAATTCTGATGAATCTAAGCAAAAGAAACAACGTATTAAGTACATTAAAGGCTCTCCTGAAGGAGTCACCAAGACTATTTACTCCCTTTCTGCACTCGGGTATGGGTCAGTTTCCGACTGGAGCCCTTTGCAGCCAACCGGAATTCCAGGGCAAGTAATTAGTATTAACAGCAAGTATTCGATGCTGCCATAACACCTTAAATTTCAGGGGGGGTTTCCCCCCCTGGCAAAGGCTCCGGTTTCCGTAGTGTGACCTTTGCCCAATAAAATAGGATCACATCCGGATTGATTCGGAAAGTGAGAGACATGACATAGTGTTTACTGAAATAGCCGTGGATAGTATTTCTACGGCTATTTTTTTTTGTTTTTTAAAAATATGAAATGCACCCCCTACTGCTCCCTACTCCCTACTCCCTACTCCCTGCTCCCTGCTCCCTTTTTATATTTTACAACTTACATAAAAATGCTAGATAACCTTAACTAAAGAATCAGCGATATGGTGACTTAGTTCTACAGGTACAGCATTGCCTATCTGCCTCATTGCTTCTGTCCATGAGCCGAAAATTTTATAATTATCTGGAAAAGTTTGGATGCGCTTAGCTTCATAAGTGGTGTAATAGCGGACTCGACCATCACGATAACGAATCATATTTTCTCCTCCAGGTACACCATGATCTCCTGCCTTTAGAGCTTTGGAAGGCATATCAATGTAGCTGCCAGTATGTCCAGGATAAATTCTTGCTCCCTTTCTTAAGACATGCTCAAGGTCAAAACTACCTAATGAATCAGGTTCTGGAAGTTTTCCAATTTGGTCTCTAACTGTTTTCCAGGGTTTCAACGATGGCGTGAATAGAGTGAGTTGTTGCTTTAGCCGATTAACTCGTTGCTGGGTTCGTTTATCTAGATTTTCAGTGGTTGAAGGCTTGATTCCATGCTTCTCCCAATAATCATAACTAACGAATTGTGACCAAAGTAACCCATCGAGAGAATGAGTTTTTTTCGGGAAAGACCATTGGATAGTTAAATCTTCTCTGATGCCAACAATGAACACCCGTTCCCGGCGTTGAGGAATGCCATAATCGGCGGCATCAACTAATCGAAAAACTACCTTGTATTTAACGCCTTCATAGTTACCTGAGGTATGGATTTTTTCCAGTATCCTCAGATGATCATCCCAGTTTTCTCCATCCTTCCGGTCAACATCAGGATAAATCAATCTTAAAATAAGGTAGTCAAAATATCTGGCAAAGGTTTTTCTCAGAAGACCTTTGACATTTTCAAAGATAAAAACTTTAGGTATACAAGTGGTTATTGCCTTACAAACATAGGGAAACATATCTCGTTGATCCCTATTACCCTTATGCTTACCCCCCATGGAAAATGGCTGACAAGGAGGTCCACCTGCAATCATGTCTACATAACCAAACTGATTAAAATCGAATTGACGAATATCTATATTGTGAACAAGCTTGTCACTGTAGTTATGGGACAAGGTTTGACAGGCATTTTTATTCCAGTCAATAAAAGCTTTATGTTGGACTCCAGATAGCCGAATACCTGTGGCTAGACCCCCCGCGCCAGCAAATAGCTCTAAGCACGAAATTTTAGACATTTTCTTGATCTAAATTTTCCAAAAATTCTTCAATACTTTTGTATAGTTGGTTTTTGTCTGAATGGATACCTTGGCACTTGTCTGCCCAAGCACGCCCTGGGTGACAAACATCCCAATCAGATTTTGCTTGTTCATATCGACCTTTACCAGGATCATGATTACCAAAACCGTCAATGAGTGTATTCCAAATTGGTTGATACTTCCGGATCAACGCAGCTTCAACAGTCCCGATTAAATCACTCTCTTTATCTTCAAGAATTATAAATCGACAAAAAAAGTCTGACAGCTCCAGCCCTTCTCCAAGGGAGATACTACGACTGTGTTGCCGGAGGCGATTGTTTAGTTCATAACCTTTAGATTTATTAGATGATGTTTGCCTGGCTTGTCTCCAACCTTTTGGAACTGCTTTACCTACATAAATGGGTATACAAAATGCCGTTCTATTGACTAAACTAAACTTTGAGTAAATGCCAGATTTTGGAATTCAATAGATAGCATATACTCCGGTACCATGAAAACGCTCTGGAACAGGAAGTGTATGAACGGGAGTTTGATTAAAAAAGCGAATTGTGTCTTTTATTATTTTATCAAAATCAGGAGATACATAGAGGTGCTTAGAACGTTCAAAAACACTCATATAGGCAGATTTTAAGACTAATAATCCCAATCATAACGACACTTTATTATAGTGCGTTCGCTTAGCGTGACCTACGGTAAATCGCATAGGATAGGTCAATCTTGATCTAAAATATCAGAAGTGAAAGGACAATTCTGGGGGAAACTAACAGATGGATAATTCCTGCTCACCTTCTTCAGTGGATATTTGTAGCAATCGGAAAAGACCGATTCAAGATAAGGCTTGAGGCTAGGAGATTCAGACAACAGAAGATTAATCTGTTCTCTTTGTTCATCGATAGTATTTTCCCAGCCTCGATAATCAGGCTCTGAATCCACGTACTGCCTTTTTAGCAACTGTTCCATCAAAACTTTAAGTCTGCTCTGAACCTCTCGTCTATCCCCTCTTCCTAAGGATGCTATCTCCTCAATTAAATTGTCTATATCCAAGTCATCAAAGTTTCTTGTTTTGAGTTGCTGGCAAGTTGTCTCAGTCCACAGAACGAAATCCTGATCATACAAGTCACTAGTACTCATTGCTTGTTCATCATTTTCTATTTTTATTGTAACGATCAGAGCCTCTCCCGTTTTTACTTAGGATTGCTATATTTCTATTCCCGACTCCCGACTCCCGACTCCCTAAATAAATAAAGGTTGACCATTGATTTAGTCAACCTTTAACCAATAACTATTGCAATAGTGACCTATAAACCAGCCACTTAATACTAGAAATTCATTTCAGCAGCTTGCACCTTCTCAACTTGCTTCTTCTTCAGAATTAGCAACACTTGAGATAGCATAATCGCGCCGATGAAGAGCATCAACCACTTAATCCGAGCTGGGTCTTGTAAGACCACTTCCACATCCCTTTGACCAAATCCACCAACATTAGGATCACTAGTCAGAGGTTGTCCTGATACTACTTTATCTCCTTCAGAGACCAGTAACTCTGGGCCAGCGGGAACCATATCAACTACAGTCTTCCCGTCTGGTGTCTTGATAGTGACTTCGTAGCCAACATATTCTTCAAAGGTAATTTTGGTAATTTCACCAGTGGCAGAAGCATTGAAGGCATTATTATTGCTAAGGTCCCCAGTGGGGTAAACCTGACCCCGTCCCCGGTTAGCACCGACATGAAGCTGGTATTTACCAAAATGGATATCTTTCTCAGTTCTGGGGTCAGGAGACAGAACTGGGAACACAATTTCTTGATACTCCTCACCCGGTAGAGGACCAATGATTACCACATTTTCCTGGTCTTCGCGGTAAGGTTGGTAGTACAGGTCCTCGATTTCTTCTTGGATTTCCTCCGGAATCCGGTCAGGAGGAGCAATCTTGAAACCTTCGGGTAACATCACCACGGCACCCACATTTAAGCCAGCTTTCTCACCACTACCATCGACCTGCTGTGCTTCTAGGTCATAGGGGATCTTAACCACAGCTTCAAATACAGAATCTGGCAGTACCGATTGGGGGATTTCCACTTCTGTCGGTTTCTCTGCTAGGTGACAATTAGCACAAACCAGCTTACCAGTAGCTTCACGAGGGGTTTCTGGAGCAGTTTGCTGTGCCCAGAAGGGATAGGCAGCAGCTGACTGGGGAAGTGCCAGATCACTGGCAAAGAAAAGCGCCACAGCTGCCACAACCAAAACGATAGCTCTGGCAATCATCCCCTTGCCACGGTTAACCATCACCGATACATCAGGTGTTCTCATCACTAAGCCAAAAAACTCAAAAATTGGTAATTTAAAAATTGCAACTTGTTAATTGCTAATGGTTGATTAGCACTAGTCAATTAACTAAGAACTAAGGACTAAGGACTAAAGCAATTAACTCCACCAGGGGTTTTCACCAGTGCGGAAGTCAGTTTCTTTCCAGGTGCTGAAGACTAGGGTGTCGTTTTCTGTTACGGTGGCGTGTGCCAAAGCTAGAGACAAAGGCGCTGGTCCGCGCACTACCTTGCCAGTATTGTCATACTGAGATCCATGGCAAGGACAGATGAACCGGTTCTTGCTAGCATTCCAAGGCACAACACAGCCTAAGTGAGTGCAAACCGCGTTGAGACCGTAAGCTTCGAGACCTTGATCTTCAGTAACAATCACATAGGTGGGGTCCCCTTTGAGACCTTGAGTCAGGGTGCGATCGCCTACATTGTGACTAGCTAAAAATTCGCTGACTTTGATGTCATTGCCCAAAGCATCTTTAGCCGTGACACCACCACCAGACCCACCACTGGATGGGGGGATAAAATACTTAACGATTGGGTAGAGAGCTCCAACAAATGTGCCGGTAATCGTCCCAAACGCCAAGAGGTTCATAAATTGGCGACGCCCCATATCTGGAACGTCTGCAGAGCCAGAAGCTTGAGCCATAACTGAACGCCTAAAGGTATACTTTTTTTACAATTCTGGGAAAATTACCAGAATTTTTTGAACCCTGCTTTTATAACTGTAGTGTAATTCAACCACTGGACAGGGTTGCCCAAATCCTTGCAATATAAGGATTAAAGGCTTGAACTATAAGTATTATTACATTCTTTTACGCTTTATCATAAAGTTAAGAAGCGTTGTATTTGTAACGAAATGTAAACATTTAGTTAGGGCAACAGCTATGACAGGACAGGACTTGCACCAACTCCTGCTCAATAAGTGGGGACGCTCCTATGACATCCAGATTCGGAGGACTCAAGGGAAAATCTTTGTTCAGATTATGTGGAAGTATCTAGAGCAGCAATCCTTCCCCCTTTCTGAAGCTGAGTACCTAGAGCATTTAGATACAGTAGCCAACTATATCCAAGGTTGGGGAGGAGCCAGCCAGGTGCAAGAGTTCATTAACAAAACCCGTGAGCGTCCACGACTGGGGAAAGTGGTCAGTATTCCCATAGAACTAGGTGAGCGGTCTTCGGAATGGATGCTAGAGGATTTTTAGGGAATCGGGAGTAGGGTGTGGGGTGTAGGGTGTGGGGTGTGGGGTGTGGGGAGTACGGAGGTGCTCACAGGGGTAGGTTTTTTACAAAGGGGCGAGTACGTACTTTTATTGTCAAGTACCAGAGCACGAGTGGGGGAAATATTGTCAAGTACCAGAGCGCGAGTGGGGGAAACCACGGCAGTTCCATCAAGACAATGATGATTTTTAGCGATGCAGCGCGGTCTTGGGGAGCCAGTGCGGTCTTGGGGGTTCCCCCCATGAGCAACTGGCGTGGTTTCCCCCATGAGCGACTGCATCAAGACAACGACAATAATGGTACATTTTCTTATCCCCCACACCCCACACCCCACACCCCACACCCCAGCTGTTACCGTACGCAATAATAAGGTTCAAACCAGGAAATGAATGGACTCGACTGAACTGAATCAGCCACTAACTCGACCACTCCGTCCTTATTAATAATCCATCGATTAGCTTCAATAATTCTAGACGGACGTGAGTTACCTGCATTGGAAGCATTGGAAGCATTGGAAGGTAAGATAGGATTTTTCCGGCGGCGAGCGCTGTGGCGAGGTAATGGACGTAAATCTACCCACAGGGTTTCACCCCGAAGCGGTTTAGTGGGGTCTGTGGGTAAGCCACCGCGCCCAAATTGGGTAAATTGATTCCCCTCATCGGTACCGCAACCAGTGGCAACTAGCAGTTTGGGATTAACAAAATTTTCCGGTAGCTCGAATAATGCAGCACTAGGGTCGGCGGAAGGTGCATTAATTTCCACAGTACCGCTAAAGGAAGCTCCGCGTTCGGAAGAGGCGGTAATATCACTAGTATCTGGGGTTTGTTGTTCTCGAAATTCAGTACCAAAAATGCCTAAGGCATTGATAATCACTTGTCCGCCAAAGCTATTTTTAGCATTGGCCGTGATATCGCTATTTTCGAGGGCAACTAGCAAGTCAGTATCAATAGTAATGTTACCACCAGTGGCAGTACCTCTAGCATTGGTAGTGATGTTACTGCGATCGCGCATTACAATCAGCGGAGAATCCAGCTCAATATTACCCTGATCCCCAGCATTGACTTCCGCAGAAAGGGTAGCGCCCTCGTCTAATAATAGAATCGATTTAGCAGTAATGTCGAGATTACCCGCCTTGGCATTATCCCCATTACCACTAGCACTGACGGAAATTTGGGCACCATTACGAACTCTCAAGTTGTTGCTGGTAATGGTCACTGAACCCGCAGGGGAGTTACCTTCTGAGAAGGCCGCAATGCGACTAGGAAACTGACCATCCTCTGAAATCCCAGTGACCTCTATGTCATTAACATTGAGCATGATCTCCCCAGCTTGACCATCCCCTAAGCTAGAAGCAATCACCTGTCCGCCATCGAAGATGTGCAACCGTTCAGCATCTATGGTTAATTGACCGCCATTGCCAGTGGCGTCTCGATCCACAGAAACCAAAACACCACTGACCAGGCCAGTAAAATCGACAAAGGCATCACTAACCTCCACTGACCTTGCCTGAATCGTAATACTGCCAGCATCCCCAGGACCAACCGCAGAGGCTTGGAGACGTCCCCCTTCAGCCACTCGCAAACGCCCAGTTTCAATCAGTAGCTCGCCTCCCCTCCCAACGATTTCCTCCCTAATACCATCAAGATTTAGTCTACTGGTGAATATGCCGCTAGAGAATGTACCACTAGCATCAGTGCCAATCACATCTATGGACTCCGAGGCGTAAACCGTGATATTTCCGGCATCCCCATCTCCAGATGTATCAGAGAAAAATTCTGCTCCATCACTGACAAGCAAACGCTCGGTTTCAATGGTTAAATTGCCACCAGTGCCAGATTCCTCTGTAGTTGTAACTAAGGCGCTAGGAAATATACCATCAGGTGAGCGACCAATGGCTGAGACTTCGTTAGCTCTAATCGTTACACTGCCCCCATTCCCATCACCCCGATTAAGCGAGTTGATCTGAGCGCCATTATGCAACTCCAAAACTGGAGTTTCAACAACCACCCTCCCGCCATTCCCAGTTGCTCCAGTTCTGGCATTGCTAGCGATGCGGCCCCTAAGCTCTTCAGGGGTTGTACTTGAGAGCATCACAGATTCTGTCGCGGTAATGGTAATCTCACCAGCATTACCGGAGCTTAAGGTGCTCGTAGTTAGAGTACCCCCGCTCACCTGCAATTGTTTGGTATCTATCACTAGGTTGCCCGCATTTCCACTACCCCGGGCAATGCTTGAGACTAACGTTGATCCATTCACTTCCAGCAATGAGCCGATAGTTAAGGTAATATTGCCACCACCACCCGCATCAAAGCTATCGGTGGAAATTCTACCAGGATTGTTCAGTATCAATTTGTCGGTATTAATCGTTAAGCTGCCACCATTACCTGTACCTCTCGATTCCGAAAATAAGCCGCTCCTGGCTTCCACATGATTAGGATTAAAGTTATCGGAATTGAAAGGGTCTTTGGGCAACGAGACTCCTTCAGTGCCAAGGTTTTCTAAAGACACTTGCAAGGTGTAAGTGTCCCCGACTTCTGGTGTTGCGCCCTGGATCAATTGATTATTCCTAGCACTAGAGGGAAAGGCACCAACTCCGAGTAAGTAAACTCCTGGCTCAGTGATAGTGGTATCAATTAAGGAGTCTAGGGTTGAACTGCCAAAGGCTTGTCTACTGCCACCAGCACCATCAGCAGCTTGAGAATCGTCATTGGCCTCTAATAATTCTCCTGTACCTTGATTAAATAGGAAAATCTCAGTATCTACGCTGCCGTCTTCCCTAGTAAAGCCATTGTCGATGTCGAAAATAGCTCGACTGTTGCCATTCGTGATACTGAAGGAGAAGTAATCGAATTGAGTTTCTGCTGCCCCCAATACAGTGGTGCCATTAATAATCTGTTCTGGAGTCCGTTCAATGGAAACATAGGGAATTCCCAATGGTCCGGATTCGGCTACGTTGGGATTCGGTTCAGTAATAAACTCCAGAGCATTTAGGTCAAAGCTTTCTAAGTCCAACAAAGGATTAGGGAGAAAATCCGGACTTTCCCCAGATATGGTCACGCTTTCGCTAGCGTTAATGGTGATATCTCCAGCATTACCTAGGTTGGTGGTAGCGGTGACAATCTTTCCGCCAGTTTCAAGCACTAAGTTATTGAGATGGAGTGCGATCGCACCGCCATTACTACTACTATTAGTAACTGTACCGATAAATCCCCGATTAGCTAGATTCAGTGACCTTTCGGAATTGTTGATGGTAATCTTGCCTCCCGGACCACTGGTGTCAACAGCAGAACGAGTCAGAATCCCACTAAATAACCCATCTTCAGTGAAACCAGAGATATCAATGGCACCATTGGCATTAATCTCAATATCTCCTGATGCCCCATTGCTATTGGTAACGGTTTGAACTCTTGAGCCACCAGTGATAGTCAGACCGCTAGTGGTTAGCTCTATGTTGCCACCATTGCCGATCGCTGAGGTTAGTAAATCATTAGCAATCAAACTCCTGTCACTGAGATTAGTATTGCCTTTCGCGTTAATAGTAATATTGCCAGCTACTGCATCTGGTATCGATGCCCCTGAAGTCAATCCAGCTTGTAACGCACTGGCTGACATGTCGAAATTAGCACTATTGATCGCAATATTTCCGCCATTAACTGAGGTCACATCTACTAAGCTACCGTTGGTCACCGAAACATCAGCTGCTTGGACTCCATCGGGAAAACTTACTGATGTCGCGCCATTGAGCGTAACTGTTCCTGGAGTGGATAATCCTCCTAATTCCACCCGTCCCCCTGGCACTTGAACAGTGGCACCATTGAGGTTAACCTCTCCCCCAAGTAAGGCCATAGTTTGCCCGGTCTCGATCCCTAAGGTAGGTCCTATAACGTTTACTGAGCCAGGATTGCTACCATATTGCAAACCCATGGGAATATTAATGGTTAACAATGGTGGAGCATTTGGATCACTAGCGCTAAAGTTGAAACCATTGTCAAATACAGCACTATCAGCAGTGCTAGCGACAAAGGAGCCTGCGACATCTAAGCGAGCATTAGATCCAAATGCAATACCATTAGGATTCAGCAAAAATAAATTAGCGCTACCGTTGACTCCCAAAGTCCCGAGAATTTGAGAAAGGGTGCTGCCAGTGACACGAGTCAAAATATTAGTAATGCCATCGGGATTAGCAAAATAGACTCGTTGACCATTACCAACATTAAATTCCAGAAAACTGTGGAATAAGTTACTATCTCGAATCGCTCCCCCTTCGATTAAATCTGCTACTGCACCACGGATAGTCTGATTGGGAGTAACCTGAGAATTTTCATTCCCCAAGGTACTATCTGGGGTAATTTGAGCGAGGGTGGGTGAGGCGAGCAATAAACATAGACTACTAACTTCGAGCAATCCCACTAAGCCCCATTGCATTCGTGAAATGGTATCTCTGGGTAGGTTTTGTATGAGGGGATTAGTGCTGTAGTGGGAACTAGATAAGGAATGAGCTTTGTGGGCAAAGGGGAAGCTTACGCATTTCATAGATAGACCTGACCGATTAGTCTCAGTCTTAGAGTTCCCCGCACTGTTGGTCAGAGGAACACCTGTGATGAACGGGTGTATCTCATTAAAGCTGTTTGACCCGTTGGGTGGAACAGGCATCTTGCCTGTTACAATTTCCGGGCATCAAGCCTATTACAATTTCCGGGCATCAGGCGTGGAACAGGCATCTTGCCTGTTACAATTTCCCGGCGGGCTGTCCCAACGCACCCTACGCCTCTTACCCCGATGCCCGATGCCCGATTCCCGATTCCCGATTCCCGATTCCCAATTCTAAATTCTAAATTCTAAATTCTAAATTCTAAATTCTTAATTCTAAATTCTTAATTCTTAATTCTAAATTCTTAATTCTTAATTCTTAATTCTTAATTCTACTTGGTGGTGCGTTACGGGGCGGGCTATTCTAATAGTGGCTACCCAGTGGAAAATTAGGGCGAGCCCGCCCCTAACGCACCCTACATTCGCGCATTCTTAATTCTTAATTCTTAATTCTTAATTCTTAATTCTTAATTCTAATTAAAATCGATTTTCATACTCGACAAGTATCTTGGTATCATCGGAAAAATTTGTAGCACCGCGTAGCAAAATTTCTTCATTGACTCGATAGCGCAAGTTGTACTGAATTGGCTGATCAGTAGTCAACACTTTTAACAAAGAAAATGATAATTTATTAGTAATATTAATTCCTGCTTCAGCACCTAGCTCTAAGCTATCAGTGCGCCTATTATCATCTGTAACTGTAGTAGGGAAAATGCGAAATTCATCTAAGCCTGCGGCATCACCAATCAAGTTGCTAACATTACTCAGTAGTGCTGAGCCAGCCAGGTTTGCCAAACCCAAGGTAGTATTGCCTCGACCCAAGGTATCCACAAAGCCACCCCCTAATAAAGCAACAATTTCCCCTTCACTACGTTTTGGCATACTATTGAGTTCCACTCGGTCAAAGAGCTGACTTGCTAGCCCTTTTACTTTTGCTTGAACCCGAATAGTTTCTGTACTGCCAAAATTAGTTGGGTTATCGCTAATTTCATTAGCAAAGGTTTCACTGGTAATGGGTTGTTTCCTAGATTCAATTACTGATGCCACCATCTGCACATCTAACTCTGGGTCTCTGCCAAGAGTCGCTACAAATCGGGCATTATTGTTGTAATTTTTATCAAGACGAAACTGGGTGGTAAAGAGATTCACCTGACCGCGCAGCAGCTGAATGGTTCCTTCTGGTCTAATATCGCTCATGTCCCCATTAATTAGAAGGGTACCGCTGGCGAGAAAATCTAATACTGGTAGCTGTCGAACTAGGATATTTTTACCTAAGGTTAACTGTAAGTTATTGAACTCGATTAGTTCGTCACCAGCCGATCCGCTACTCCCGATCGGGGCAGTTTGAGATTCAGAAATGGGTACTTGACCATCAAACAATTCGATGTAACCACCAATTCTAGGATTAAATAGAGTCCCAGTAATGATGCTCTGACCTTGAACACCACCACTGTAAATCCCTTTGAGATTGATGGCTAGTTGATTCAGGTCAACGGTGAGGGGATTCTCTAATGGTCTAGGTAGGTCTCGCAATGGCAAATTCCCTACCGCTACTAATTTACCACCACCAAAATTCCCTTGTAAGGTGTCCACAATTTCCATCCGGTTGAAGTTAAACCGGATTTTGCCATTGACTTCTGTCAGGGGTTCGGGTAAGGCTTGGGCAGCAATGGTAGCGTTTTCTACATTAATGTTACCAATAACGGTAAGTTGCTCCAGTTGCTCTCGCCAATCTTGGTCTTGGTCAAAGGTACCGGAAATATCTAAATCTACTAGTCCTTTACCATCAACCCAAGTGATTTGTTGATTGGTCAGCATGTTCAATCGGGCAAGTCCTTCGTTTTGAACCGTCAGTTGTACACTGACTTGCCGATTTTCTGGCTCTACTTCGGCAAAGGGTAACTTGTAGGGGATTTTGGCATTTACAGTTAGGGGTTCAGACTCTTTGGTCAGAAAACTTTGGGCAAAGACGTTCAACCGCGCATTGTTGTAACTAAAGCTGCCTTTGATGGATTCTAGGGGTGTTTGGTTTAAACTGGCATCCACTACAGATATTACTCCCCTAGCTTGGGGATTGCTTAGACTTCCATAAAAGTCCGCTGTGGCATCAACAAATCCTCCGTAACCAACAGAAGCTGGAAAGTTGAACACTTCTCTAATCAGGGAAACCGGGACGTTCTTTAGCTTGAGCTGACCCGATGGACCTTGTTCACCGATACTACCGGACAAGGTGGCTAGACTCTGACCCGATTGAATCCGCACAGGTAAAAGATTCAGTAACCCTTCTTCAAAATTCCCTTGGGCAATAATTGTCTCAGCTTTATAGGAACCCCACTGCCAGTTTTCCCCTTGGAAATTAAATTGAGCACGGATGCCATCTTTGACTGAACCTTCCATACTGATACTGCCAGTAAAACTACCATTCATCTCGGTAAGCTCTGGTAACAGAAAGCTCTCTTGACGCTGCTGGCGTTGCTTCTCTAGGAGGGTGACTATTTCTGACATCCGCCGTAGGGGTTTTTTGAGCTTATTTTGTGGATTACCTACTCCAGTAACCGCAAGATCAGCGGCTGTGCCGTAGACGGGCGCTTGCAAGCCTCGACCTAGGTCAGTGATCTCAAATAGTTGTAGGGTAGTCAGAACATCCTGGATTTCTCCGAGCTTAGCCTGGAGTTCCCCGTTAAATTCTGGTCCGTTGGGGGTTTGGGTGACGTTGGCAGCAAATAAGTATTGACTATCACCTTTTTCAAACAAGCCATTGGTCAGAGTAATAGTCCCTTGCTGGTATTGGAAAAAGCCTTTTAAGCAATCACCTCTAAGGTTGTCAAAGATAGGATTTTCGATCGCAATTTTACCGGATGACCCAAAGGTCTTGAGGTTCAGAGCCATGTTCCCAGATATGTCTCCCGCCAAGGGTTTGCTTAACCATGGTTCGAGGTTTTTCCCGTCTACCATCCCACTACTCAAAGCCAGACTCTTAATGGTATTGATCGGAAAATTATCCACGGTCATTTGTAGCTCATCCCCTGACCGAATCCCAGTAGCAGTTTTGTTCTGATACTGCAGCAAAAAGGATACGGGTTGGTAATTGGGGTCTAGCACAACCTCCAGTTTGTCTTGATTCCCTGCTAGCTGGAGATTTACCCCTGACTTTGGTGCTATACTCACTCGACCTGTCAGTAGGGATTCAAACTCCAGGGGACCAGCAAAAAAGTACCGCAGTCTTAAGTCACCGTTAATGATAGGAGCTTTAGGAGTACCAGCAACGCGACCGTTAAAACCGACTAAGCCTCCTAAATTGAAGGCATAAGGCAGGTCAGCAGGTAATCGTTGCAAATTCAAATCCTCTGCTTGTACCTGGAAATCAAAGGTCTTAATTGCTTGTAAGCCCTGACTCCCTGGGTTTAGATTGACAAAACCATTAGCATTGAATCCCTGGGCTGTGGCTTCTTTAATCTCTAGCTTTTGACCATTCCAGTCAAAGGATGTGGCTAGGGAACGCTCAAGTATAGAAATGCCTTCACTAAAATTCAGCTTACCCTGAGCTTGGATTGCTGATAGAGCTGTCTCTGGTGTCAATAGCAAGGGAGCAGAAATATTTACACTGCCATTGAGACGTCCTCGTAAATCAGGATTAATCTCCCACAACTTGAGATTAGTAGGCTGGAAAACTCCCTGAAATTTACCATTGCTAAACTCAGCTGTTCCTAGTAATTGACCACCAGCAACCTTGAGTTGTCCAGACCCTTTGCCCTTAATGGCGTCAATCGTTAAATTAGTTACATTACCAGAGACAGTGACATTCCCGGAAAGAGGGCCATTGAATTGGGGCGGAACCGGAGCAAGAGCACCCAAGTTGAGGTTAGAGGTTTGTACCTTGGCCTGGAAGTTACCATTGGCAATATCGATTTGAGAAGCCTGAATTCTACCCCCTACCACATCTAAAGTACCAGACCCACTAGCAGTAATGGTGCTAGGACTTACCGAATCTAGATTTCCTGAGATGGTAAACTCTCCGGACCCTGGACCGTCGAATTGCGATGGTATTGGTCCGAGACGACCTAACTGGACATTGGATGCTACGACTTGAGCTTTGAAGTTGCCATTAGCGATATCGACAGCATCAGCTTTAATGGTTCCTCCTGCTACATCTAAAGTACCAGACCCACTAGCAGTAATGGTGCTAGGACTGACCGAATCCACATTCCCTGAGATGGTAAACTCTCCGGACCCTGGACCGTCGAATTGCGGAGGTATTGGTCCGAGACGACCTAACTGGAGATTGGATGCTACTACTTGAGCTTTGAAGTTGCCATTAGCGATATCGACAGCATCAGCTTTAATGGTTCCTCCTGCTACATCTAAACTACCAGACCCACTAGCGGTAATCGTACTAGGACTGACCGAATCCACATTTCCTGAGATGGTAAACTCCCCGGACGCTGGACCTTTGAATTGGGGGGGTATGGGGGCGAGACGATCTAACTGGAGATTGGATGCGACTACTTGAGCTTGGAACTTGCCTTTAGCGATCGCGATCGCATCAGCTTTAATAGTCCCTGCTGCTAGGTCTAAACTACCCGACCCACTAGCGGTAATCGTACTAGGACTCAAAGACTTTACATTCCCTGAGATAGTCAACTCCCCTGAGATGGGACCTTTAAATTCAGAGGGTACTGGTGCTAAGGCTTCTAGAGGAATATCAGAGGCTTGGACTAGGGTAGAAAAACCACCATTGATCAGTTTTACCTTGGTAGCACGCAAGGTACCACCATCAACCGTCACGCTGCCGTAACCGCTGGCACGTAGGGTTTCTGGTTGGAAAGAATCAAGGCGACCAGACAGATTAAATTGACCATTGAACGGTCCGGAGAACTGTGGCGGTAGAGATGTTGCAGGCAAGGTTTTTAGGATTGGTGCCACAGAAATATTCTTAGCTTCTACTAACCCCTGCCAGCGCCCACCCCCCACTTGAAAATTAGTAGCTCTGAGCACACCATCACCCATGGGCAGATTAGCATAACCAGTGGCACGAAAATTCTCGGGCTTGTCAAGGGGAGAAAAGATCTGGGTTCTGCCATAAACTCGACCCAGAGGAATGGGTAGATTAAATCCATACCCTTTTGCGATCGCATTCGCTGGCACATTCACAGCTTTGAGATCAAATACTGCCCCCCCCTGATCCATAAATTTGATATCCCCCTTGCCTGTGACTAAGCCACCCACTGTTGGTGTTGCCTGCAAGTTTCTAATGGCCAGGTCAGTATTAATAACGCTAAAGTCAGCAGTAATAGAGCTGAAGCTCACCTTGTCAAGGGTGGCGGGAGTGGTGGTAAACGCCTCTCCAATCACAATCGGGTTGTCGATAGCTCCAGTGACCTGAAACGTAGCCTGTGCTTTACCTAAAGTAGTTACTGGTAGCTCTTTGATCCCAAACGTCTGTGCATACTGCTGTATCTGAACCGGTTCGCTTGTTGCTCTGAGCTTGTAGCCTGACTCAATATCCAGCATTCCCCCAATTTGGGCAGGTACTTGACCGAATCGGGTAGTTATGTTATTTAGCCAAATCTGACTCCCTCGAAAGCTCAGCTTACCTTTGCTTTCAGTAAACACTTGGGGCAAGGGTTCTAAGCGGGCGGTGGTGTCGGAAAAGTTAATCGTACCCCAATACTGCCAAGGCTGTTCAGCATTATTCCGTTGTATTCTCAGGTTACCACCCAGTTTACCCCCTTGAAGCTTCAGGGGAATCAGAAGTACTTTACTAACCTCTGCCGCACTGACGTTATCGACATCAAGGTGCAAGTCAGTTTGTTCTTGAGAGAGGCGGTAATCTCCCTTAACCTTTAAATTTCCCCCAGTTAACGGCTGACTATTTACATCAAAGCGAATCAGCTCACCTCCGTCGAGAAATTTACTTTTACCCCTAACCTCAGTAAATCTCATCGGTGGTTGTTTGATTCCCACTTCAGATCTTGGCACCACCACCACATCCGCATCCCGCCACCGCACCACCTTTGGGTCTACCTTAAAAACCGAATCTTGGGCAGTTTGTGTAAATGCTGTAGACACCCAGGTTAAATCTTTGTCCTGTTCAACATATATATTAGGTTCAACTAGGGTTACATCCAGTTCTAGGGTTCTGGTAAACAGCAGTTTAACGGGGTTATAGGTTACCTTCACTGCCTGGGTGACAAGATGATCGGCATCGGTAGGGGTAGCTGGTATTTCCGAAGAACCAAACCTTACACCATTTAGGGAAAAGCCCTCCACTGGTCCGACATTGACTTTCCGGTTAAGAAAGCTAGATAAATTTTTCTCTACCGTTGGTGCTAATTGCTTCTGGATGAAATACCAAGCAAAAAGGCTTCCGCCCCCTATCCCAGAAACTAGAATCATGACCATAAGCATGAAGACCGGACGTAGCAGCCTCTGCCAAAACCCTCTACTTACCGTAGGTTCTGGAGTATTTTCCGGAGTAGGCTCTGGTAGATTACCAGGATTGGGAGAGTTACTCATCTTGATTGGTGTGCACCTTACAACTGGAGTTCCGAGGGAATATGGGGGCATCGTCATCTTAATTTATCAGGGAAATACAGGGAGTAGGCGTATCAGTTATAGGTGCCTAATACCAAGTGCTTTTCAAGAGGATCTCACCATTCCCAATCATGATTGGGAAGAAGGGGAACAGGGGTAGGAGATTGAAGAAGGTGCTATGTCTCAATGGTGTGAATGCAACTCGGGATAAGGCAGATAACACTACTACTTTTTTTATCTGACGAAGATCCCTATCTTGATAGTTTCCAGAGCCAAGATTGATCCGTAGGTTTAACGCTATACTTATAGGTGGTTTCAATTCCCTGGCGCAATTCCTCTGACGGTCGATAAAGTAAAACATTTTTGAAACCCTCCGGAATCTCCGGTATGTTGGTAGAGCTATTGGATTTATCCAATAACATCAGCTGTACATCCGGACGAAGTAGATGACACAGAGATAGAACCCTACCGGGAATTTCATTACTGATCAAGAGTGGTTGTGGGATTTGATTAATCCAAGCTGCTACCGGGGGATTATTGCGACTCTTCGCATAGCTCTTGTGCCACCAAACTGGCAGTTGAGAGCTGACTATACAGGAGAGTATGCCGCTAAATGCCAGAGCAATTGCTATAGACTTCCAAGCTTTAGGATTTTGTCGGGTTTTTCCCATGGGCACCATGTCATGGTCACCCCTTACTTGCTGATTTTGCCTATCTTCGGGATTTGCTAAATTTCCATCAATCATTACCTTGGTATATTTTCCTGAGTTTTTGGCTTGGGTTGTCAGGAAATAAGCAATAGCTAACTGAATGCCTAGATAACAGGGAATAGCATAGCGAGTAATGCTAGAACGGCGACCACCTAATAGCACATCTGGACCGATTAGAGCAATTCCTGTCACTCCAATTAAGGTAATAATAAATACCCAAGCATGCTGAGGAGCTTGACGACAAAGATAGTAGAGGGCGTATCCTGCTAAAAATAAACTGAGATAGTGGAGGGGACTCAAAGGATGGATGCCTTGGTTAACATCAAAGAAAATCCGACTGAGGTTTAAGGTCCAAAATAGGGGTAAGAAGCCTGAACGACTATGATTAACTGAGTCAGTATTAGCGATAAATTTGGAGAAATTAGTGATAACAATGATTAGCCAAGGTGAGAATAGCAGTATTCCTCCTAATGAGGCTAGTAAATAGCTAGTTACTCGCTTACTCCAGCGACCACCTTCGGTAATTAATACATACAATCCCTGTCCAATTAAAACAAAGGCTGAGAAAGGGTGAGTATAAAGTGCTAAGGCAACAGTAAAGCTATAGATAATCCATCGATAAGGTTTTTTAATGAATTGCTTTATTCTAGAATAATTCATTGCCCATAATAGGACTGCACTAGAAAGCAAAATGGTAACGGTCCATAAACTATATTCTCGCGCTTCTTGGGCATACAAAACATGAAAGGGAGAAATAGCAATTATCGCAACAGCTACCCACCCGATTAATTTTGAACCAAAAAGTTCTAAGCACAGCCAGTAAGCACAGGGCAATGCTAATAAGCTAATTATTACTGATAGCAGTCTAATAGTTACTACGGAATTGCCAAAGGTTTGTAACCATAACCTTGCCATTAGATAGTAAAGGGGCGAATGTTCTGGATTGCCTGCTAGGGAATTAATGGTGTCATTGATATCTCTTTCAGGATTAGGAAATTGGTACTGTTTTAACAAATTTTCTACGCTAATAATCTGACCATCGAAAATTTCTTCGACTAGTTCGGTTCGAGTGTGACCAGAAATTCTAAGGGAGGTCATTGTCTCGTCGTACCAGTAAACTTTACGGTCTAGGTTGTAAAATCTAAAGACTACTCCCAGTACGATTACGATGATGAGTAAATTTCTAAACCAGATAGAATCAAGAGTAATTTTCTTGATCATGCTAACTACGATAATTAGGGGATAATTGAAACTATAGCAAAGGGAACAGGGAATAGGGAATAGGGAATAGGGAGTAGGGAGTAGGGAGTAGGGAGTAGGGATATAGCGCAACGCGCAAGGCAAAAGGCAAGAGGCAAGAGGCAAAAGTTAACTACAAAAGCTTTTCAGCTTCTATCAATGTCTTAACTTTAATGGGTAGAGCTATAAATAGAAAAGAGATCCAAACGCTAATCTAAAATAGAAAAAGGATAATTTAAAAGGAATACTTTAAAATTCGCTATAGCGTTTCCTAGTAAGGGTGAGGTACATCTAAAGTTTATTACTTGCTCCCTACTCCCTACTCCCTACTCCCTACTCCCTACTCCCTACTCCCTACTCCCTACTCCCTACTCCCTATTCCCTTTGCTAAATTACCAACTAACGGCAACGTTTTTTAAAATTGTCATGGGACCATGGTCTTTCAGACGTTTCATTTGCTCTTGGTTTCGGACTAGGAGAGCTCCGGCAAATCCGAGGGAATTGACACCAATTGACTGGAAATCTGGTTGAGAACGGGGTAAAAGCAACATCCATTGCCTTGTGGCGAGGAGATTGTAGGCACCGGATTGCTTGTTACCATTGACATTATTCCATGGCAACCCGACTGCACTGAGTAATCTATGGTACAACTTGAGGGTGGCTTGAGCAGCATCCCACGGGGATTTTACCCAACTAGGGTCAAGCTGAACAATAGCATTGATGAAGGGTAGGGTTGGGATGGTGCCAACAGAGTCCTGAAAGCTAGCTGATGCGATCGCATTTTCTATCGGGATGTTAACTCCTTCAGGGGCTAGGGGCAGAGGAACTAGTTGCAAGTGCTTGTGTCGTTGACTCGCACCACCAATCTTTCCTGCATTATAGAATGCCAAGCCATCAATTTCGGCAAGACATGCCCACATAGCAGCAAAATCCTGCAAAGTCAGCCAAGTATCTTGCTCCTCGAAAGCACGGGTTATGATCAGCAGGTGATGGTCAACTACGTTGTATTTGTTCAACAGACACAGGTGGGTGTCGGAAAGGTCTGCTACAAATAAATCTTGTTCGTAGGGCAGAAAAGGGTTGAAATCCTTGGATGAAGTAGCGGTTTTTTCCTCTTGCTTCTTCTGGGCTTTGTCTTTCCGTACCAGGTTAGACAAAATCCGCACCAAGAAGCGAATACCCTCCTGTTCTACGAATTCGTATTCTGTCGCTATGGAGTGGAGTGCTTTACATTCAATAGCGTGTTCAGTTTGTGCTTTCAGTTTCGGCCACAATGTACCTGGTTCTAGTACTAGTGTTCCTTCGGCAATTGGTTGTTCCTCAGTCATAGCGATCGCATTTCCTTCAGCTTCTATGGCAATCTTAAATCATTTGTCAAAAAGCAAGCCTATGCGCTAAGCGCACGCTGCGCGAACAGCCGTCAGCTGTCAGCTGTCAGCTAAATGCTTAAACTAAACCTCGAATAGGGACTTCGGAGCAGGGACTTCGGAGCAGGGGGAAGAAAGTTGACCTATTTAGAATAATAAACGCTATTATCTTATTGATTAACGTTAAAAAAATAACCCTATAAATTTAAAATAAAGTAACTATTTTTTAAAAAACTACCATATTTTTTTAAAACAAAATGCATTAAAATTAATTTATAATAACAAAAAAAATATGACCCCTTTGCTACTACTCCCTACTCCCTACTCCCTACTCCCTACTCCCTACTCCCTACTCCTTACTCCCTACTCCCTACTCCCTACTCCCTACTCCCTACTCCCTACTCCCTACTCCCTACTCCCTAAAAAAATGACTAAAAACTTGATTCCCGAGAGTGAAGCTCCTGCTTCTCCTAAAGAAACGCTACCTAGCATGTATGATCTGCCAAGTGAGAATCCGGAGGAACCTGGTTTGCCAGACGAATTTCACGATTTACAACCAGAATTATTAAGTCGCACCTTTCGTTGTCAGTATTACCCTTCCGAGGAAGTATTTATTGGTACAGATTTAAATCTTTACTATGATGTGCGCCATCCTCAATGGTATAAACGCCCGGATTGGTTTTTAGTGGTGGGAGTTCCCCGTTTATACGAAGGGAATGATATTAGATCTAGCTATGTAATTTGGCAAGAAGGAGTTAATCCCTTTGTAATTGTAGAATTGCTGTCACCGACAACTGCAAAAGACGACTTGGGGGATAACCTAGAGCAAGAACCTCGAGCATCTACAGTTGCTGGAAATAGTGATAAGATTAAACTACAAGATAGTAATAAAACAAGTAATAGTAGCAGTGAGCCTACCTATCAAACTATTCCTTCAAAGTGGGAAGTCTATCAGCAACGATTACGGGTACCTTATTATATAGTGTTTAGTCGCTATACCAACCAAATTCGGTTTTTCAAATTAATCGGAGCTGGTTACCAAGAGCAAGGGATTTTAGCTGAGCCACCCCAGATTTGGATTCCAGAACTAGATATAGGTGTGGGATTGTGGTGGGGAGAGTATGCTGGGATAACTCGTAATTGGTTGCGCTGGTGTGATGGTTCGGGAAATTGGCTTCTGACTGATACAGAACAGGAACGGGAAGCAAAAGAACAAGCCCAGCAACAAGTGAAACAAATTGTAGTCAATCTGTTGCAATCAGGGATGGATATTGAACAAGTTGCTAATATCACTGGACTTGAACGGGATGAAATTATATCATGTTAAGATAATCAGTTATAAAAACATAGCTTACTTCTGCTAGGGAATCGGGAATCGGGAATCGGGAATCGGGAATCGGGAATAAGGATATAATTCCAACTATTGCCAGAAATTACCTGATTTTATCCAAGAGCGACGTTATTAATCAGCCAAGCTGCATACTGCTCGTTGACATGCTGTGTACTTAGTACAACAAATTCAGGGGTATCGTAGGGATGATAATTAGTTACAGTCTGCTCTGCTTTAGAGATCAGCTCCGTAGTTGTTTTGATTACTAGCAGCACTTCAGAAGAGGACTCAACCTCACCCTCCCACCAATAAACTGAAGAGATCCCGGGAATAATGTTCACACATGCTGCCTCTCTACGCTGGAGAAGCTGATTAGACAGATCATGGGCAACAGCATTATCAGGACAGGTGACAAGGATTAAAACGATGTTCATGCTTTTGCTCAATCTTTCTTGGACTCGGCAATATCTTAAACCATATTCCGCACTTTAAAATGTATTACACAGAAAACGGTTAAAATTAATGTTTTATACAGAAAACGGTTAAAATTATGGCGTTGCTGAATTAGAGTATGAATGCGCGATCGTCTGGTTTTGGTAAAGCCCCCTAAATCTTCCAACTTGAGGAGATTTTGAAAGTGCATAATGATCCCAAAATCAGCAATGCCCCGTACTTCAAACGGAATTTGGGTTGTAGTATCGCAGAGGTGATTATGAAAATTTCACTAGGAGCCGATTCTTACGGATTCGACCTTAAGCAAGCAGTCAAACAGTACCTAATTAACAAAGGGATAGAAATAGAAGATGTAGGCATTAACGAGCAGGAGGCTGAGACACCTTACTATCAGATCGCTTCTGAGGTAGCTCAACGAGTGGGAAGCCAGCAAGCCGACCGAGGTATCCTGGTGTGCGGTACTGGTATGGGAATGGCGATCATCGCCAACAAGCACCCTAGTGTCTACGCGGCGGTGTGTGAGAACACCAACGCTGCTGAAAAATCCCGCTCCATCAATAACTCCAACGTTTTAACTCTGGGAGGGTTTATCACCTCACCCGAAGTAGCGGTAGAGATTGTTGATACTTGGCTGACCACTGAGTTCACATCCGGATGGGAGCCACCGATTCAGGAATGGCTGGAAAACTCGATCAAGGATATTGCTATTTTGGAGAATGAGCAGTTTGGCAGTATTGAAAGTCAATCCGGAAACAGCTAAAAGTCTCCTTGCTGAATTTTTGAATGAATAAGAGTGGGGTAGGCATCCTGCCTGCCCTAAGCAGGAAACAGGCAAGATGCCTGTTCCACCAAGATGCCCATTCCACCAAGATGCCCATTCTACCAAGATGCCCATTCTACCAAGATGCCTGTTCCACAAAACTCTTAAAATCATTCCATTATTAAGTAAGGCCGAAAAAGTTAAAGGAGTTAAGGATGGAAACCAGAGCCTTAGGCACTTCGGAGGTAAAAATCACCCCGATTATCATGGGCACTTGGCAGGCCGGTAAATCTATGTGGGTAGGCATTGAAGATGCTGAGACCATTAAAGGGCTGCGAGCAGGATTTGAGGCGGGGATAACTACGGTTGATACTGCAGAACTTTACGGGCAGGGTCACTCGGAACAAATTGTTGGTCAGGCTCTAGCAGAGGTACGCGACCAACTGGTTTATGCTACCAAAGTGTTTCCAAATCATCTTAAATATGACCAGGTGATCGAGGCTTGTGAGGGTTCCTTGAAAAACCTGAAGACAGATTATATCGACCTCTACCAGATTCACTGGCCTTCTGGAACCTTTCAAAGTGAGGTAGTGCCAATTGAGGAAACCATGAGGGCTCTCAATAAGTTGAAAGAGCAAGGCAAAATTAGGGCAATTGGAGTCTCCAATTTTTCCCGCAGCCAGTTAGCAGAAGCTTCTCAGTACGGACGAATTGATAGCCTGCAGCCTCCCTACTCTCTGTTTTGGCGTCAGGTGGAGCAAGATGCTATGCCTTACTGTGTAGAGCACAATATCTCGATTATTGCTTATTCTTCCTTAGCTCAGGGATTATTAACTGGCAAGTTTGGTCCAGAGCACAAGTTTGAGGAAGGGGATAATCGCAGCTTCAATAAGTTGTTCAACGGTGATAACTATCAACGAGCACAGCAAGCATTAGCTCAGCTACGACCAATTGCAGAGCGTCATCAGTGTACTCTGGCTCAGTTGTCTCTGGCATGGTTGATGTCTCAGCCACAAAGTAATGCGATCGCAGGATTCCGAAATAGTGACCAAGCTATTCAAAATGCTCAAGCTGTTGAGGTTAAGCTGTCTGCTGATGAGCTACAAGACATTGATCAGATTGGACGGTTGGTTACCGATCATATAGATGATAATCCAGTGATGTGGGATCTTTAAGGGTCAGCGGTCAGCGGTCAGCGGTCAGCGGTCAGCGGTCAGCGGTCAGCGGTCAGCGGTCAGCCGTGGCACAGGCTTTGGCCTTTGGCCACGCTGTGCGAACGACGCTGGGACTTAACTCAGATTAAAGCAATGCTTACCGGTTTTATTCAAATGCTGATAACTGATTGCTGATTGCTGATAACTGATTGCTGATAACTGATTGCTGATTGCTGATTGCTGATTGCTGATTGCTTACTGTCAGTAACCAAAACTATTTCCCAGATAGTCTAAACAACTATCTGGGAATTCAAGGAAATTAACAAGGATAACCCAAGTTGATCAATTTAGGCTATCCAGTGATCAATCCTCCTTTGCTTCTTTAACTAATTTGGTTATCGCTTCGATCAGCTTCGTTATGCCTCCTAGGATTTTTGTAGAGTAAACAGTTACGACAATGACTCCCGCCACTGCTGCTCCACCTTGGATCACGAGGATAGGTAGCCCACTAGGAGTTATATCGGTAGTTGGTGGAGCTGTTGATGTACCAACAACCTGGCTAACGTCCACATTGAAATGGGAATTTTGCTGTGATACCATAGAAATTTAGCGGCCCTTTAAGAGCCGTTTGAATTTTATATTGTAGAAGGACAGCAGCCAGAAACCGGCTGGGAAACTGATTCTGGCTGAGTCTTTCTAGTCTTAAAATCTGGAACTAGTCCACCTATATGGCAACCAGGCAAAGCACAGTAAATCACACAGATACACTGTGTTAGAGGTACCAATGACTACCACCATTGAAGGCTAAAACACTCCTCAACTTCCCTGAGTTATAGATTTACAACTTTGAGATACACCCGACAATGGTTCCTGTAATCAGGATGTAAATGGCGATACTATCACCTAGGGCTGTGTTGGCGTGGCCTTCGAGAAAGGTATAGGAGTCATTGGTATGACTCACTGGCTCTTTAAGAATACCTCTTAGATCGACCATTTCCAGATTAGTAGCATTACCAAGCGCTGCGAATCAGAAGAATGAGTCGATGGTTAGATCCAACCAGACTCCAAAAAATCTGAAATGCAAAACTTCCCGGTTAAGCTATCCATAGCATATCCCGAGAATTAATCTTGTGTCAAGTCTGATCGGATCTATATGTAATATAGCTAAACATGCCGGACATGTCAAGGACATCTACTTGACATGTCAACTGTACTTGACATGTCAAGTACAGTTGACACTCTATAAGAGCGGGGATTCTTTAATCAACGACCCAACGTGGCTTTTCCAGACCGGAATCAGGAAGAGTAGAGGTCGCACTCTCCTAAAGCGTTTGGATCGATGATCCAGGTTCCTGTATGCCCTACAGTACCCAAAGCTCTTTTGAGCACAGAATCCATGGGTAGGGTTGGCAATGTTTTAGCAACACTACAGGTAGCGTTAACTAGAGGTATTTGCGTAAGTCCTAATTTTATTAAATGTAAGCATGTCAAGTACATGTCCTTGACATGTCAAGTATTTTCAGGGCAAAAGCATCTTATTTTGAAATGCCTACTGGATATGAGATTAATGCGATAAGTATTTATACTGATTAATTTTTAAATCTCTTCTGAGTAAGGCTTATAGAATTTAGATGGGTTTGCCCTGCACAAGTAGTGATTTTAGCCCCCGAAACCTTTACCAGACCCTAGCAAAACCACTACAAGTTTATCCCTAGCAACTTTCTGAATGCTCCCCTTACTTATATCCTTTTGATAGCAACCCCTGCAGCTCAAATGCTGGCACATTAGCCAGTTCCTTCGGTTCTAATTTATACATCGCTCCACCATAAACTCTAGCTTCAGCAACCATAGCTTTCCCAGTAATCTGGTTAAGCGCTTCTATCAGCAATTTGTCCAAGTTGTGATTTTCGTTTATGGCGTTTTCCAAATCTGGTTTGGGGTAGAGAATAAGATATGAGTTGCTAACAATTGCTTTTGATTGGTTTAGAATAAATCTAAACGGCTTTTTCCCTTGTTTATCTGAACGTCCAATATAGGTGCAATAGAATCTGCTTTCAGGTCGCCTTTCTTGGGAATACCAAATTTTACGGCTTTTGCATAAATAGCGGTTGGAAACACCAGCGTTAACCCCTGCTTTAAGGTAAGAATACAAGTCAGGATAGACGCGCTTTATTTCATCAATAGGCAATTTACAATCAAGCACAAATAGCGGGTTTTTAATTTCCGGGTTGCCATCCTTATCCGCTTTTACTTCAGTAGTATCTAAGTATCGCGGGCTTGGTAAAATTGGACGAAATTGTTCAATAGGTAAGTTTAGGCTTTCAATCTGTACAGGGGAAAGAATAAAGAACTTATTGTCACCGGTGGCAATGCCGCGCTTAACTGCAAAGAAGTCACTTAACTTTGGATAACCGGTTTTTTGACGTTGGTCATACAAGGGAAAGCGAGACCATTTCTTTTCAGTAGTCAATACTTTCCAACTAATGTCTTTTTCCTGTGCTGGCTTGTGGATGGTTCCGCCAAAGGTGAATTTAACGTTATGGTTGTTATCGGATTTTTTACCTTTAAACCATACAACAGCTGAGGAAACTAGAGCATCATCAAATTGCACATCACTTGGGTCAAATCGGTGAATCTGTAACAAGGTTACTTCATTCAACAAGTAGTTTTTGACTGACTGACCATAATTCACGTCCATAAATTCACTTGGAATCAACCAAGCGGCAATAGCATTTTCATTCATCCAGCCATGTGAAAGCGCCATGAAGTAACAATAAAGACCTGCTAAGCCAGACAATTTCATATTGGCAGATTCTAGAGCTTTAGCCTGTAGGCGTTTTTTTTGGCCATTGATATGATGATGCCGAACGTATGGTGGGTTACAAATAATCAAATTAAACTTATCACATTCTTCAGCGGGTGGCTTTTGTTTCGTGAAGTCTTTTAGTTGATAATCAAGCATTGTTTTAGACCACAATTCCCGGGCTGGTTTTCCATAGTGTTCATCAACTTCAAACCCTGTAGCGGCTTCTATACGACTTGATGAAACAGTGCTAGTTAAGGCACTAAAGAAGGCACCAGTACCAAAAGCTGGATCAAAAAAACGAATCTTGTCGTGCTTTGGGATTAGATTTTTAGCATGGGTAATAATATCCTTAGCTAGGGCAATTGGTGTGGAAAACTGACCCATGATATTGCGCTCTTCTTGAGTTTTTAAGCTGTCAAGTTCAACTTGTATCTCCTGACGTCGGCTTTCAAGTGCTGTAAACTTTGTCATTGTTAAAATCCAAATTGTTCCAAATCATCAATTCGATGTTCCCACACCCAATCAATACCTTCAGCTGCTTCATACCCTAAGTAACCAGAGTCAAAGTAACCGCACAAAAATAGGTCAAAAGTTATTTTATCACCGTAGGTCTTGCGAAGCTGTTGAATTTTGACCGCTTCTTCTTTCCGGCGTTTATTAGTATTAGTGAAATCCCCCGCTGATTTGGCTTCAAATAATGCGGGAAAATCGCCTTTTTTGGCATCTTTGCGCATGATGACAGCATCAACGGGAATATTGACTTGCTTTCCACCGTCAAGTTCTACTGGAACATTGAACCTGAATGAAAAAGTACCGTTTGGCATTGAAAGGAAGTTTTTAGCTTCCCCGGGATTAAGTTCACGATAACCACGGGCTTCAAGCCATGCTTTTATGGCTGCAAGTTGACGTTGTTCTTGTGCGTTGCGAATAATTGGATCAGCAACAGCACCGCAAAGGCGGTCAGCAACAATAATTGAAGCACGGTCAACTTCGTCTTTGGTTCCTTTGTCACCACGTTCCTTCCAAACGAAAATATCAGGGTCTACCATCTTTTCGATAATGTCCCCGATAATTTTTAACTGTTTTATAAGTTCGGGGTGCTTCATCTTTGGTGGAACACGTTTATCAATTTCCATGTTCTTCACCAAGTTTGGTGAAACACCAGCAAGACCAACAAGACGATCACGGGCAATAGGTGGGCAAGTGGTCATTCTTAGCATTGGTAATATAGAAGGGTGACACTGAAGCGTTTCAGGGCTAATGTTTGTCAAGTTTTCAGTCCATTGAAGGGCTTGTTCAACTTGTTTTTTGGTTTCAATGCGGGTGTCTCTGAAAGCTTTAGGTGCAAAGGTCATGAACCAGTGATTGTAATAATCTACTGACTTAGCAACGTCAGCTTTCCATTGGTCTACTTTGTTTCTATTAACTGCCAATTTTTAATCCTTCGATTTGAAATATTTAAGCATGATGCTTCATGTGCTGGTGACCTTAATTATTAATTATACAGACAGTTTCCGTATAATCAACTAATCAACTGGCTGATAGCTGATAGCTAATAGCTGATGACTGAATACTTACGGATAGAGAGAATTAACATTTTCATCAATTAGATACTTAAGACTCATTCCCTTGTTGCCTAGCTTTTCTTATTGCTCTTAATTGGCGCACTTTCTCAGAAATAGGAGGCGGATTGAGTCGTTGCTGCTCCCTCATGGTGTGACCATGAAAGAGCCAGTTTTTCATATATTCGCTGACAGCGTTTTGATTTTGCAGGTAATAGAGGATAGTAGCGTAGACTTGTTCTAGAGTTAATGATGTATAAGCTTGAGCAATTTCTTCTGGGGTTTTATGACAGTCTAGATAGTCATATAATATAGTTTCAATACCAATTCTTGTTCCTTTGAGGCGAATGTCAGTAGGAGCAAGAAAGTTGAAATAGTCTGTTAAAGCTTGATTTGACATGATCATTACGTCAATAAATTAGTAAGTTTGGCAGTCGTACACAAGTAGTGGTTTTAGCGCCCGAAACCTTTACCAGATCGTAGCCAAACCACTACCTGTTTACCAGTATCCCTACGGCGAATAACCTTCAAGATTACTACCACATAATCGCTCCAACAACTCCCTGGGAATAGCATCGAAATTTTCTAACAAAAAATCCATTAGGGCAAGATGTCGTAACACCTCAGCAGCAGGAGCTTTATAGCCCTTAGTTCCAGAAAACCAGCTGTTAACTGTTGCAATGGAGCGGGAGCAGATTAATGCCATTTCTTCTCGACTGACTTCCCATTTCGAGATGAATTCCTTTGGTGTCATGGCCAGTTGCCAGTTACTGTACAGTTGAATCAGAATTCGGTCTAGGTCAGTTAGGGGACGAGGATAGGATTTTGGGCGAGTGGGTTTCTTCCCTGCTAGTTGTGCCAGGCGGTCTAAGTATCGTTGGTAATAGATAGCATGATCAGTTGAGCGTTTATTTGGCATCATGGAATTAGCTCCAATGTCCTTGGGGAATAAGCCGCGCTGTTGGAATGATGCTCTCAAGAAGCGCGGCTTTTTGTCCGATAATCATCATATCGAAATACCAGACATTTTTATTATTACTAATAACTCCCATATTGTCAAGATAATTTTGGCAATTTTTAACAAAATTTCACAAAATAAAATTTTTACTGTTGGCATTTTTAACAATTAGCTATTAACGGCATTTATAAATAAGCATTTTAATAAAAAAATCTAAACTTTTTAATGATTTTATCGACTTTATTATTTGATTTTATGGAACAGTAAACAGGGAACAGTGGTAAGAAAATTGAATGTACCTTATAACTATAAGAAACCTTATAGCATTTATCATATAGGTAAGGTAGACAAGGTGGCTTGCCTATTGCCTTTTGCCTCTTGCCTTTTGCCTATTGCCTCTTGCCTCTTGCCTACTCCCTACTCCCTACTCCCTACTCCCTATTCCCAACAATACATTTCGCCTCCAAAACCACCAATCCCTTAGTTTCAAACACCGAACAGGATGCCATCACTTGTTCCAAAGCAGGTTTTATCCCTTGTTCAAGTTGTTGAATAGCATGATTAGCTGCTGGCTGATACTGCTTTAACCACTTTCTATCTTTAATAGCATCAGCTTTTAACTCGATTGGGTTTAGTACCCAAAAATCAATATCATACTTTTTAATAAATTCCTTAACAACGGAGAGATTAGCACTATATTGGGTATCAATTAAATCAAGAGTTCGTTGTCGAAATTTCTGATAATATCCGACGTGGTAAGGAATAGCATACTCACTCGCTACCAAAACCGAACGCTGAGCAAAGGTTGGAATATTATTCATCTCTGGAGACAGAGAAGCAATTAAGCTATCTTTCGGTTGTTGTTGAAAAAATTTATACAAGGATGGAGTATCCCCCACTTTATAAGCAGTAATGGGAAAATTATCCACAAAACTAGGATATAATAGTAAAGCTGCTGCAATTATCGTAGTAGTTGCTATCGCCAAAACGTTAGGTATAGAAAAAATTACAGAAAAACCAGAGTTAGAAAAACCGCTTTGACTACACTGGCTTGCCCACTTAAATACGCTATCAATCAGAATGATAAAAACTATGCCAGCACTTAGCACCATGATCACTCTGAGACTATGTTGAGTATAGCGACTAGGAAGATGCAATTTAAATAGCAAAATATGAGCAGCAACAAACATCCCGAGAGACGCTAGCGCCATCTGGAGCAAAAGGGTAATTTCTTTACTGATCTGCTTTACTAAGGGAAGTTTATTGGGAAATAAGGGCAAGAGCAGCAGTAAAAATCCCGCTGCATTAGTAGCTGGAGTAAGAATCGAAGTCAGACGAATTCCGCTTCTGCCTTTTAACCAAAACTTAGCGGGATCATCGTCATAAAAAAAACGCGATCGCCCCCCTGGAAAAAACTCTGGTAACTGTCTGGCTTCAGCTACAGAAATCACTGGACCAAACTCATTGGTTTTCAGAGCATAGGGTAGCATCACCAAAAAGGCTACTATCAATCCCGCGAGACACAACCAACGTCGCTCTTGGGATAACCCTAACTTACCATTGCGCCATTCAAATAGTCGTAAAACTAAGGTACCGGAAGAGATAAATACTAACTGGGGATAGAATAGACCTTGGAGTGCGATCGCACCCAAACAAAACCACAATGACCCCCGCACTAGGTAATACATAAACCCCAACAACAGGGGATAGACAAACGCCTTCGGTGTTCCAGACACCACCGTATCAGTCATTCCCAAAGCTTGAGACAGCAACAGGGTAGCACTAAAGGCAGCTGCTGGTACTGGCAACAATTCCAGACATACCCAAAAGCAATAGCTAGCGCTAACCAGATTCAACACTACCGGTAAGAGTTTGTTAAATAGCAATGGATTAACACCCAATGCTGCTATCACTCGATAGACAGTAGTGTAGCCAGCTGGAGCAACCGTTTGAAAGTAATCAGCAATTAAATCCTTAGGAAACAGCTCTGGATCAAGAAATCGCATCATCCAAAATATATGTTGTCGAGCATCATCTTGGACAATATACTCACCGCTGAACGCTTCCCGTAGTGCCAGCAGACTATACACTACGGTAAAGGTTAGGCTGAGGCTAAACCAAAAGATAACTTGAGGAGTAAATCGTTTGTTACAAGGAGTTGTTAGGAATCTGTGAATACGGAGAATCATTTAGTCAAGGGAGTAGGGAGTAGGGAGTAGGGAGTAGGGAGTAGGGAATAGGGAGTAGGGAGTAGGGAGTAGGGAGTAGGGAGTAGGGAGTAGGGAGTAGGGAACAAATATTGTGTATCTGATTACTATGAGAAACGCTATATACGTGGTTTCTGCTTTTAAGCTTGCCCACTCCCTCTGTTTTTGTCAATCCTTTCTATGCCATTGGGATGAAATGCTTTGAGAAGCAGCAAATTACCACATTAGTGGTGGTACTCATATCGGAGTAATTAGAGTCAAGTAACACTAGGATTTTTGCCAATAGTGCTGGAACAATTAGCAAAAATCTCTACCTCACGGAAAATGCGTGTGATCTCCTCTCACTATACAATGCTGGTCATAGGTGGCTGAAATCTAATTGCTTGAAAGTTAGTCTAGGGTCTTTCTTTCAGTTTTGTATAGTTCGTCGAATTCACGTTAACAATAATAGTCTATTACCTATTTATGCAATGACAATCAATAATACCAATTCCAAAAATGAATCTTTCAATCTAATTCTTTGTGGATTAGCTTTCCAGTTTATTCCGTTATTAATTTGTGTATTAACTTTATTGATTTGTGAAGGTTTTTCATTACCATTTCCTAGATTTTTAAGTCATTTAACTATATCAGGAATAGTATATGGATATGTGCCTCTTGTAAAAGGATGCCGTCTATATAGTTACGAAAAGGGATATGCAAGTAAGTGGGGATGGTTCGGATTATTAAGTATTGTGGGCTTATCAGTCCTATTACTTTTGCCGGACAAGAGAACTAATTTGTCTTCAGAAGAGTCCTTGGGTAAAAACTCAATAAATTTTCCCTTTAACAAGCTTAATATTACTGAATTGTTCTTATATTACTCGATAGCTTTACCAATTTTAATTGCGACAACTTTGACAATCTTTATAATTGTATTTACAATTATTGTGATGATTATTGTATCATTTTGCTTGGCAAATGACAGTAACTTTGTTGATTTTTTTTCAAGTGTAACCTGGGATATATTACCTGAATTATATGTTACATTTACATACTTATTTATAGGACTATTTTTAGTTAGGGATATCCGAAAATTTGGATTCGTTTTTGAAAAGTTTGGCATTTTAAAGCAAAAAATAATTAATTTTAAATTAATTATTTTTATAGTTTTTTTTGACTATGCTTTTTCTTGGGCATGTCATTCGTTGAATTTATATTATTTTTCATTAATTGTTCCAGATTATATTTTTGAAAAACTAATTAATAAATCAGAATTCACAAATCTTATAGGGATGCTATTTTTTAGCTTTTCGATTATTGTTTTGGCTCCGTTGTTAGAAGAGCTATTTTTTCGTGGGATAATCTTGCAGAAGTGGGCAATAAAATGGGGTATTAAAGCTGGAATATTAACCTCATCTTTATTATTTGCGATTTGCCATTTGAATTTTAATATTGTACCATTGTTCATTTCAGGAACTATATATTGTGTTCTATACTTTAAAACTGGCAAATTAATAGTACCAATCATTTGTCATAGTCTTCACAATACTATTGTGACAATTTCTATGATTGGACAATACTATAGTAGCTCAAACGGTGAATTAATTTCGATAAACGATTATCAAGCTTCAATGGAACCATTATTAGGCCAAAAAGCAGTTATAGCAGCTATATCCTTTGCCGTTATCATGGTATTTTTATATCGAAATTTTCCTAAACAAGATGACATCCTTCCCTACTATAGAAATCCTAAGTGATTGTTTAAAATGGTAAGTAATCCAACGGGTTAAATTCACCTGTCCTGTTTGGATTAGCGAGCCTTTTGGTGGTGCGTTACGGGGCGGACTATCCCAACCCTGGGGACGAGGCGGAAAATCAGTGGCAGCCTTTTGGTGGTGCGTTACGGGGCGGACTATCCCAACCCTGGGGACCAGGCGGAAAATCAGTGGCAGCCTTTTGGTGGTGCGTTACGGGGCGGACTATCCCAACCCTGGGGACCAGGCGGAAAATAAGAGCAAGTCCGCCCCTAACGCACCCTACGCACTACGTAACTTCAACCTTCAACCTTGGCCAAAAGGCCACGCTACGCGAACAACCGGTTAACCTTGGCCAAAAGGCCACGCTACGCGAACAACCGGTTAACCTTGGCCAAAAGGCCACGCTACGCGAACAACCTTCAACCAAATAATCCTGATTGAGTGAAAAAAGGTAGGAAGAACAGTAGTGGTACGTTTGCAGTCAGATGTCCAAAGTGGCTCCAATTAACCACTTGACATCAGCTATCCCACAGGGCTTTCTGGATAGGGAATTTAATTATTGCCATGTTGATAACTGATGAGTGGTTTCTGCTTTCAAGCTTGCCCACTCCCTCTGTTTTTGTCAATCCTCTCTATGCCATTGGTATGAAAGGATTATATAGCAATTATCATACTTATGAGCGACATTGCTTATCCTTTTAAGGCAAAAGCCAATATTCAAGATCGTTTTAAGGGAATTAAACTCAAATAATAATGTACATCATAACTGCGATAAACGCTATATTATATTACTTACTTAGACAATGACAATCAAGAATACCAATTCCAAAAATAACTCTATCAACCTAATTCTTTGGGGATTAGCTTTCCAGTTTATTCCGTTATTAACTTTTGGATTAATTTTAGAAAATTTCAAAAGTTTTTTTTACTCATTATTTATACCTTTATTTCCACTCATTATTTTACTGATTTTAGGATTACTTTTATATGGATATGTGCCTCTTGTAAAAGGCTGCCGTCTATATATTCACGACAAGGGATATGCCAGTAATTGGGGATGGTTAGGATTATTAAGTATTTGGGGCTTATCAGTCTTATTACTTTTTCCGACAAAGAGAAATAAATTTTATTCAGAAGAGTCCTTGGCTAAAGACTCAATAAATCACCCCTTTAATAAGCTTAATATCCCTGAGTTTTTCTTATTTTGGTTTCTAGGTTTTCCAATTTACATCTTGACAATAGTCGGATTGTTTTGTTTGGTGAATAACAATGATTTTAGTGAGATTATCGAAAATGCAAATTTTAACACAGTAATAAGTGTAGTTATATGGTTATTTATCGGATTATTTTTATTTTTAGAGCTCCGAAGATTTGGATTCGATTTAAGAAAATTTGGTATTTTTAATTTGGGTATTTTAAAGCAAAAAAACAATCTCAATTTAATTATTTTTCTAGTTATTTTAGAATATGCTTTTGCTTGGAGCTTTAATTCGCTTAATTTATATTATATTTCATTTATTTCCCCAGAATATATTGAATACTTAATTTATAAATCAGAAGTCACCAATGTTATAGGGCTAATATTTTGGAGCTTTTTAGCAATTGTTTTTGCTCCGTTATTGGAAGAGCTGATTTTTCGTGGGATAATCTTGCAGAAGTGGGCAATGAAATGGGGTATAAAAGTGGGAATAGTTACCTCATCTTTATTATTCGCCCTTTACCATTTTCGATTCGATATTGTATGGTTGTTCATTTTAGGAACTATATGTTGTGTTCTATACTTGAAGACTGGCAAATTAATAGTACCAATAATTTTTCATGGTCTTCACAATACTATTGTTACAATTTCTATGATTGGACGGTACTATAGTAGCTCAAACGTTGACTTCGTTTCGGTAAACGATTATCGAGTTTCCATGGAACCATTATTAGGTCAAAAAGCAATTGTCGCAGCTATATCGTTTGCCGTTATCATGGTATTTTTATATCGAAATTTTCCTAAAAAAGATGACATCCTTCCCTACTATAGAAATCCTAAGTGATTGTTTAAAATTGTAAGTAATCGAACGGGTTAAATTCACCTGTCCTGTTTGGATTAGCGCTACCACTATCCATAAACAGGCATCTTGGTGGAACGAGCATCTTGGTGGAACCGGCATCTTGGTGGAACCGGCATCTTGGTGGAACCGGCATCTTGGTGGAACCGGCATCTTGGTGGAACCGGCATCTTGGTGGAACCGGCATCTTGGTGGAACCGGCATCTTGCCGGTTATCAATATTCCCAGACGGACTATCCCAACCCTGGCGACGAGGCGAAAAATAAGGGCAAGTCCAAAGGTGGTGCGTTACGGGGCGGACTATCCCAACCCTGGCCACGAGGCGAAAAATAAGGACAAGTCCGCCCCTAACGCACCCTACGCACTTCAACCAGTTAACCTTCAACCTTCAACCTTCAACCTTCAACCTTCAACCTTCAACCTCCAAAAAAAAACCCCCAATCGGGGGTAGTGCATCAAAACTTTGTTAACCAAACTGTGGCGGAAACTAATTAATCAAATACACGATTACAAACAGAACAATCCACACCACATCAACGAAGTGCCAGTAGAGTTCTGCAGCTTCTACACCAAAATGCTCTTCACTGGAGTAGTGCTTTGAATTTAGCGATCGCAATAATACTAACACAATTAACCCGAGTCCGCAAGTAACATGAAGACCATGGAAACCAGTTAAGGCAAAGAAAGAACTGGTAAATAAGTTAGTAGTCAGACCAAAGTCTACATGGGTGTACTCATAGACTTGTCCTCCTAAGAACATAGCACCCATCAGAGCAGTGATCCCAAACCAGAGTCGCAAACCAGAGACATCATTCTTTTTAATAGCACTCTGGCCCCGGTGCATGACGAAACTACTAGTAATCAGGATGATGGTGTTGATTGTTGGCACCAATAACTCTAATTCTGTACCCTCTGGAGGCCAAGCTGGCATAGTCGCTTTATAAATTAAAAAAGCGGCAAACATTCCCAAGAAGGTCATACTATCAGCAGCCAGAAACACCACCAAACCAAACATCCGAAAATCCGGATGCTCCTCGTGATGTACCTCTGCCGCCTCAACCTCATGATGATAGTTGAGGCTAGTTTTAGACGGATCAATCGTTGAGCCTTGCATAAATTCCTTTAGAGTAAGTTAGCAGGTTGAAGGTTAAGAGGTTGTTCGCGTAGCGTGGCCGAAAGGCCAAGGTTAAGAGGTTGAAGGTTAAGAGGTTGTTCGCGTAGCGTGGCCAATAGGCCAAGGTTAACAGGTTGAAGGTTAACAGGTTGTTCGCGTAGCGTGGCCGAAAGGCCAAGGTTAGCAGGTTAGCAGGTTGTTCGCGTAGCGTGGCCGAAAGGCCAAGGTTAGCAGGTTGTTCGCGTAGCGTGGCCGAAAGGCCAAGGTTAGCAGGTTTAAGGTTAATCGGTTGTTCGCGTAGCGTGGCCAATAGGCCAAGGTTAATCGGTTGTTCGCGTAGCGTGGCCAATAGGCCAAGGTTAGCAGGTTGGGACCATAACCAGGCACCATTAACCAGCAACCAGCAACCAAATAACCTACCCGAAGGCAACGCCAAAGGCGAACAACCAAACAACCTTCAACCTTCAACCTTCAACCAAACAACCTTCAACCTTCAACCTTCAACCAAACAACCTTCAACCTTCAACCTTCAACCAAACAACCTTCAACCTTCAACCTTCAACCAAACAACCTTCAACCTTCAACCTTCAACCAAACAACCTTCAACCTTCAACCTTCAACCAAACAACCTTCAACCAAACAACCTTCAACCTTCAACCAAACAACCTTCAACCTTCAACCAAACAACCTTCAACCAAACAACCTTCAACCTTCAACCAAACAACCTTCAACCTTCAACCTTCAACCCACACTTACCCAACATCTCCTTTAACTTCAACCAGCAACTCCTCGACCTGTTTATCGGTGTCAACACTATAACTGTCGATACCGTATTCGTAAGGACCGGACCACAAAATTGGTTCCTCGTCAAAGTTCTCAATGGCAGGAGGAGAGGTCGTTTGCCACTCTAATGTCAGAGCTCTCCAAGGATTGCGACCAGCAATTGGACCACGGTTCAAACTCCAGAGGATATTAATCACAAAGGGTATGGTAGAAACCGCTAGAAGATAGGAGCCAATGGTGCAGATCATGTTGAGGCTTTGAAACTGGGGGTCATACATAGCAACCCGACGGTTCATACCCAATAGACCAAGCTCATGCATCGGCAAAAAGGTCATGTTTAGACCAATGAAGGTCAACACAAAGTGAATGCGTCCTAAGGTTTCGTTGACCATTCGCCCGGTCATTTTGGGGAACCAGTGATAAACTGCGCCAAATAACCCGAGCACACTACCACCAAACAGAACGTAGTGGAAGTGAGCCACAATGAAATAAGTGTCATGGACATGGACATCAAAGGGAACGGAAGCGAGCATGACACCGCTGAGACCCCCAATCAAAAATGCCGAGATAAAGCCCATACCAAAGAGCATGGCACTATTTAAGTTGATTTTTCCGCCCCAAATCGTTGCCACCCAGCTAAACACCTTAATCCCTGTTGGGACAGCAATCAGCATGGTGGCAGCCATAAAGAACATCCGCAACCAACCAGGAGTGCCACTAGTGAACATATGGTGCGCCCAGACAATTAGTCCTAGGAAACAAATCAACATACTGGAGTATGCGATCGCACGATAGCCAAAAATCGGCTTACGGGCATGTACCGGTAGGATTTCGGAGATTACCCCAAAGAACGGTAGCACCATGATGTACACCGCTGGGTGGGAGTAAAACCAGAACATGTGCTGGTAGACAATTGGGTCTCCTCCCCCAGCCGGGTTAAAGAAATTGGTGCCAGCAATTAAATCAAAAGACAGGAAAATTAAGGCTGCTGCTAGGACTGGAGTACCAATCAAAACTAGGATTGAGGTTCCTAACATTGCCCAGCAAAACAGAGGCATATCATGAATAGTCATGCTAGGTGTGCGCATCTTCACAATAGTGGTGAAGAAGTTAAGCGCCCCTAGCACTGAGGAAGTCCCGATCACCAGGATGCTCAGAATCCAAATTTCTTCACCCACCTTAGAACTAATCAAGCTCAAAGGGGGGTAAGAGGTCCAACCGGCTTCGGGAGCACCTACAAAAAAACTACTCATTAACAGCAAACCCCCCACAGCATTCATCCAGAATGCCACCGCATTCAGCTTGGGGAATGCCATATCTTTTGCCCCAATCATCAAGGGAATCAGATAGTTAGCAAAAGCAGCACCAGCCGGGATAATCCATAGGAACAACATAATTGTTCCGTGCATGGTGAACACTCGGTTGTAGGTTAAAGGACTCAATAAATCCGGGTCTGGTGTTGCCAACTCAGTGCGAATTAATCCAGCTAATGCGCCACCGATGAAATAGAACACAAATGAAGTGACCAGGTATTGAATCCCAATCACTTTATGGTCCGTATTGAACGTGAAGTAATCTTGCCAACGCCGCTCATGTTCTTCAACATGACCAGCATGCTTGACAGATTCCGGTTTTTCTACTTGCGTCGTCATGGGATAGTATCAACTAAAAGGATAGGCAACAGCCAAAATTAAGAATTTAGAATTTAGAATTTAGAATGGATATGGATAATTAATAATTTAGAATGGATAATTAATAATTTAGAATGGATAATGGATAATGCTACCTTCGCGCATTCTTCATTCTAAATTATAAATTTTCTTGAATTTCCTCATTCTCAATTCTTCATTCTCAATTCTTCATTCTCAATTCTTCATTCTTAATTCTTAATTCTTAATTCTAATATCAACTTATTTGATAATTTCAGGATGATGGTGAGAGTGGTCTAGGTGTTGGAGAGTTTGGGAATCAATACCCATTTCAGAAGCATAGGGAGCCAAGAACTCACCCTCTGACATGGTAGTAGGGTTGACAGCCACCGCTTTTTCCATGGTGTCTGCACTAGCGAATTGATTTTCCTGAACCCAGGCTTGATACTCTTCCGGTGTTTCAACGATTAACCGGGTTTTCATTCCTCCATGGTAGGACCCGCAGAGTTCAGCACAGATGATCGGGTAATCACCCACTCTAGTCGCTGTAAATCCTAGTTGACTAGTCCGACCTGGGATAGCATCTTGCTTAATCCGAAACTCTGGCAACCAGAAGGCGTGGATCACATCGTTAGCTTCGATATTCAGCTTAACCGGTTGTCCAACTGGGACATGCATTTCCCCAGACATAACACCGGTTTCAGGGTAGGTGAAAATCCAGGCATACTGCATACCGGCCACATTAACCTCTAGGGGTTGACCTTGGCCTTCTTGTCCTGGAGGCGCTCCAATACCTAGGGCAACTGTGCCTTGACCCGGAGCCATAGCAATCAGACTTTCATTCCCCTGTTGCCCAGATGGTGAGATCTCATGATTGTGGGCAATTTCCTGCTGATGGTGGTCATGAGAAGCCATCGGATCCAGACCTCCCATAGCGTTGTAGACCTCAAAGCTATAGACAGCTAGGACAAAAACAATCACTGTAGGGATTGCGGTCCAAAGCATCTCTAGGGGGATATTGCCATGGGTCGATGGCCCATCGGTTTGGTCATTTTTTTGTCTACGAAATTTGATGACTATTAGGATAAGTGCCCCTTGGATGAGGAGAAATAGACCAGTGGAAATGGTCATCATCAGGTTGAACAGACCATCTACATCACCGGCTTCTGAGGAGGCGGCTACTGGCAAAAGTCCATGATTCTGACCGTACCAGAGACTAATCAGGGTAATGATAATGCCAGCAATAAGCGTTGAAATTTGGCTTGGAATGTTCACGAGGTTAGGGTTGAATACTTATATCAACAAAACTAACAGGGATTATCAAGGCAGGCGAGGCACCAACAGACTTAGTGTCCTAAAATGTCAGGGCATGGCTATATTTTTCAGGAAAATCAGCCTTCTGGTGACCTACTCCCCCCATAGTGCCCATATTAGACACAACAGAGGCAACAATTCTGATGCTCTGCTAGCAGTGAGGGGCGTGAGTAGAGGATATAGAGCTAGCTTGCCTTGCTCTAATAACTACGGTAAAGCAGCTAAACAATTGATTGGGTCACACCTTGAGATTTTTAGACTTTTTTTTAGAATCACTAGCACAGCACCGAGAAAATTTTCAGAAAACTTAAGATTTTATTCAATAAAACTTAACATAGCTAAAAAAAATATAAAAAAGTAAATCAATAGTAAATCATGGAGTCCAAGTAACTGTGACCCTTTAGGGCAGGGGAATAGCAATCTGAAAAATCTCTAAAGCTTCAGAAATTAAGGAAAAGGCTGGTTACAGTGGTATAGGAATAGAGATGATCTTTGAGATTGGCAATCTTCTACCAACGAAAATGAGCCACTACTCAGGATTTGATTAACTTAGTTTGCATTTTCCTATTGCAGATGGCTATAGCTCAATCGGCTCTTGATCAGAATCAGAATGATGTAACCTCCAACAACCTGACCCAGCCTCAGGCCAGGATTCGGAGCTTGGTGTGGAAAATTGCGATCGCTACCCTGCTGTTGATGGCAGTAGGCAGTGCCACCAGGGTGATGAATGCTGGTCTGGCTTGCCCAGACTGGCCTTTATGCTATGGTCAGCTCGTGCCAAGCCAGCAGATGAATTTGCAAGTATTTTTAGAGTGGTTTCACCGCCTTGATGCTGCCTTGATTGGTATTAGTGCGATCGCTCTGGCGAGCTTATCTTGGTGGTATCGGCGGGATTTACCCAACTGGCTGCCCTGGATATCCACATTTGCTCTAGGGCTAATTATTTTCCAAGGAGTCCTCGGCGGACTGACGGTTACAGAACTGCTCCGGTTTGATATCGTCACTGCTCATCTAGGAACAGCACTGCTATTTTTCTCAACTCTAATCGTGATTGGTACACTGCTGACCCCCTATCAAGGAACAGGTTCAGTTGGGAAGTTACCTTGGCTGAGCTTAAGCGCAGTGATTTTTGTTTATCTACAAAGTCTATTAGGTGGACTAGTCGCTTCCCGCTGGGCAGTGCATCAGTGTTTTGGCGCATCTGAGCTGTGTACCGTGATGAATAGCCATATTGCTGGTGTGGTGCCAGCGACCGTAGCAACAGTTGCGGTGGTGGTGATAGCATCCCGGACACCGGCCCTACATCCAGTACTGCGACAGTTAGCTAATCTAGCTGCTAGCTTGGTAGTTTTACAGATACTCCTCGGTGTTGCTACCTTCCGGTTAAGGCTACAAGTGGAACTACTAACTATCTGCCATCAAGCAGTGGGAGCAGCGTTATTAGGAGTACTGGTAGGGTTTACAGTCTTCGCCTTACGTGACCGCGCAAGTGTGGAGTGTCAACGACAGTGTCAAGTATCAGAGAACGTATGAATTATGAAGGATTAAGTGTGACGTATCCAGTGTGATAGCTGGCAAGTAAACTATCAAGTCCGGTTTTATAAGTTGTAGATCAGCTAAATAGAATCGGACGATTGAGCCCCTAGGGGAACCCATCTTGAAACTATGATCCGGGAACCGTTATCTACTTGTTGGTCTACTTGTTTTTACTAAAAATACTATAGGTGCGCTTTCCGTTGGCGAATTAAATTCGCCACGGGTCGCACCTCTGAAAAGGATCAGACCATAAGAAGTATACCATGAATTGGTGACTCAGCAATCCCTATGTTGTTATCCTTCAAACTTCACCCTTGATCCTTAATCCTTGATGCTTCCTCCTACCCTAAGGGAACCCTAAGGACGAACATCCTTAACACTTGAGACTTTTTAGAGAAGGAATTGGTGAATTGAATGCTTGGGACTAGTTTAACCCGTCAACATGAAAACATAAGAGAGGTTATTCAAAGTTACTATCAACTAACAAAGCCTCGAATCATTCCACTACTATTAATTACGACAGCGGCAGGGATGTGGTTGGCATCCGATGGACAAGTCGATCCTATATTATTGCTAGTTACCCTGGTCGGTGGGACTTTGGCCGCAGCATCTGCCCAAGTGCTTAACTGCATCTATGACCGTGATATCGACTATGAAATGTTGCGCACTCGCCACCGTCCCATTCCCTCTGGGAAAGTGCAGCCTCGTGATGCTTTGCTGTTTGCGATCGCATTAGCAATACTGTCGTTCACCCTGCTAACAGTCTTCGCTAACCTCCTTAGTGCCTTGCTAGCGCTATCTGGCATTATCTTCTATATGGCCATATACACTCATATCCTCAAGCGCCACACTGCCCAAAACATCGTCATTGGTGGTGCAGCAGGAGCAATTCCAGCACTAGTGGGTTGGGCTGCGGTGACAGGAGAATTGAGTTGGGCCGCTTGGTTACTATTTATAATCGTCTTCTTGTGGACACCACCTCACTTCTGGGCCTTGGCCTTAATGATTCACGAGGATTACGCCAAAGTTGGGATCCCGATGTTACCGGTAGTAGCCGGTGAAGAAGTTACTGTTCGTCAAATCTGGTATTACACCTTATTAGTCGTCCCTACTTCCCTATTGTTAATCTATCCCTTAGGAGAATCGGGGGTGGTTTATGGAATAGTTGCTATTCTTTTGGGCAGTATTTTTATCAAAAAAGCATGGTTGCTGCTTAAGGAACCTACAGATAATCAACTTGCCCGGTCTATGTTTAAGTACTCAATTCTCTATATGATGTTATTGTGTACTGGTATCGTAGTAGATAGCTTACCGATGACCAGGGAAATTACTGCAACTGTGGCAGAGAATTCCCAAGTTTTGATTCAAGCAATTTCTACAGTATTGGAGCAGGTAAGTATTAACTTAGTTTAGGGTGTTTGCTGGTAAGCGATCAGCGATCAGCTATCAGCTATCAGCAAATAGGGTTGGTGAATTCGCTCACAGGTGTAGCAATTCGCCAACCCTATTGATATTTATATAGCGGTTTTTATTCTAATGAGGTACACAGGATTTTTACCATCTTACCTCTTACCTCTTCTGACTTGACTGCTCCGAAGCTGGTTGACTGACAAAACTTATTGGAAAGCATACTCGTAGGTTTTTACCTGAAATTCCAGTCGATAGTACCTTTTCTGATGTTGTTTGCGGGAGGCCATGGCTGGGTCAGGGTCGTAATTAGAGGTGAAACGTACCCGATGAATAAGTTGACTGCCATTGGCTTTGGCAAATTTGACCCACTCCCAACCCGTAAAGTAGCTGTTGCCTCGTGGCTCTGAAGAAGGGGGGTTATATTGAAACTTTTTCTGATAAACATCAGGTGCGAAGGCGAATAGACCAAGATGGAATAAGTGGATAAGGTATGTGTTTATAAATTTATTCTCTTTGCTACAGAAGCGCTAATACACAATAAAACCACCGTTTTTCACCCAGGCTGCACATTCAGGTTCTAATTTTGCAGCCAGGAGTTTTTCATATCTATCGATTTGTTCAGGGAATAGTATGCCTTTCCAGCGACCGTTTACCCCTTTATTAATGAAAGTTTTTGGCTTGAAGAGATTAGGTGGTTGGAATTTCTCCCAATTTGCTTTCATATACGCCAAAGAAGATTTGTCTAATACTAGCTGTTTGATTTCAGGGGTTAAATCTGCACCTATGAAGCTAGCGATCTTGTCTACCACTTCAGACTTGTGGTTTATGATTGTGTCGTAGTGGAGTAACATGAGATTGGGAAGATGCTTAAATTGCCACCAGCTATGGATATGCTCCAAGAGAGGATACAAGCAAGGTTCACCTGTTTCTAACCACTCATCCCAAAATTTAGTAAAGTCTTTAGGAAAATTTTTTATTTCATCCAAGTAGGAGTTGATGTGGTTGTATAACGAAAGCCCAATGTCTCTACCGTCCCTAGCTAAGTAAATATATTTCCATTCCCGATTATAGGGTAGTGCCTCGAAAGGTAGATGAGTTTTGAGGATTCTTCGATCTGGTAGTGCTTCTATTTTCTCTAAACTAACTTTGATTGGTGCAAAAAGTGTTTCTACCCAGGGACTGAAAAGGTGTATCGATTCAAAGTTATCACTGCCATGAACGATTAAATTGATTATCTGTTGAGTTAATGTTGTCCCTGTTTTATAGGCAGAGGCAACAATAATGTCTGTGGGACGGTAGCTAATATCATGCCAAATTTGAGAATCTCTAGTTTGATCTTTAATGATTATTCTTGGAGCTTGATTTTCTAGCATAGGACTCATCTTTTTTCTAAGTAGTGCAACTATCTGTTACGAATGTCTTGGGTAGTTGAATCAGGAGCATGATAGCTCTAGAGAGTATGAACGAGGACAAGGCTAACCAAAGAATATGATTGTTGTGGAAATACCAAGCGATCGCAGCTACAGGAACAAAAACCAACAATGCAGCAGCTACGGCAACATTGCGAACTATACTTCCCTCAGCTAGACCAATGAAGTAGCCATCCAGCATGAAAGCTATGGATGAGCTTACTAGTACCACAAATAACCAGCGATCGTAAACTTTGAGGGGAGCTATTACCTCAGCATGGTTGGTTAAAAGTCCGAATAAAGTTTCGGGGAAAAGATTGCAAGCAGAAGCTAAGGTTATTCCCACAACCAGGCTAATACCCACTGAAATCCTGACTAAGGCAAGCAGAGAATCATTATGATTTTTTTCCTTGAAGTAGCCACTCAAACTTTCTGTGGCAAATCCTATGCCTTCAAAGAAAAAGATGGTAAATAAGATTATCTGTAAGAGTATGCTGTTTTCTGCAAGTACTACCGTACCTAGAATTGCACTGAGTTCGGTAAACAAAGCTAACGTGGACATGATCGCTACAGTCCTGATGAGGATATTGCCATTAAGGACAAAGGCAGCCTTGAAACCCGATGATTCTTTGAGCTTAGGAATCGCGGCTGATAGTTGTTGCCAGTCTACCTCTCCCAAGAAAAACACTAAGCCAAACAGTAAAGCTACATACTGGCTCAAACCTGACGCCAGACCAGCACCTGCACTATTCCATCCCCAACGAATAATGAGTACTAAATTTACCACAACGGCAGGCGCTCCCCAAATACGAGCGTTGAAGTAATCTATTCCTGCCAACTTTACATCTGGGGAAGCACTAAGAATAAAAAAACCGATTTCTCGCAGGGGATATTGCAAAATCAAGATGATTAAGCCTAGCCCTAGAGCAATTAATCCATTGCGGAGAAGTAATAAAAGGACTTCCTTGTGATCGTCTTGTCCCACGGCTTGGGCGGTGACTCCAGTAGTTCCCAGGCGCAGGAAGTTTAGTAATCGGTAAAGATAGCTAAACAAAATGGCTGCTAAAGAAACTCCTGCTAGGTAACTGATATCAGATAAATGTCCAAGGAAAGCTACGTCCACCAAGCTAGCTAGAGGAACCATGATGTTGGAGAGTATATTGACAGCAGCTAGTCGGTAAAAGCGAGCAAGGAGACTTTCCATTGCAGTGCTGTACATGCTTTGTTCGTCGAATTAACAGCTAATGTTACAGGGTAAGCTCATCTAATTTAGTATAAAATGTACTTGACAAAAGTCCTCTTATACAATTTTTTTCAAGAAAATCAGGTAGTGTAGGTATATAAGCAGGTGCACAAAATTAATTACACATTTTGCAAAACTCAAAGCATTACGATGTAAGGGTTACAGAGATTCGTAGTAGGAAATTAATTTTGTTTAGGTGCTTAATGAACCTGGTTGACTGACAAAACTATTCAGCAGCATACTTGTACGTTTGTATTTTGAATTCCAGCCGATAACATCGTTTCAGATGTTGTTTTCGCGAAGCTATCACCGGGTCAGGGTCTTGATTAGTTGTGAAACACACCCGTCGAATTAGTGTCCAGCCATTCTCTGGCATAGGCTTTGATCCACTCCCAACCAATCCGAAAGTAGCTGTTACCCGGCGCACCAGTGAGTATCGACCCACCGACGCTTACCCGTTTCTACAATCCTCAACACCAAGAGCGGTGACGCAAACGAGTGGCTACGGCCAGGATAAACCACAACCGAGATAGGGCAGGCACTGAACGAATTTCAGACTTCTGCAGATTCGCTCCCATTGGACTGGTCATCCAAAAAGTTTTCCTCGCAAGAACATGGAAATCTTTAAGCTGAGACCAGCCAATCCCTGCTCGCCTTATCCAACTGTCCTTTTTCAATCGAATCCGATAATGCCATCCCCATTGGCAGGTCATCGCTTTCATCTTGCTCAGTGTGGACAAAGCCACGGTCTGCAAGCACGCGCCACCTTGACTCCCATAGGGCTTCCGTTCAAGGGCTTGTTGCAGTAGACCCTCGATAATCGTTGAATGAGACAGACGCACGCAAAATGATTCCATCACCCGCGCCTACCACAGGTAAGGCCCGTGCTCGATGCACCACAACCAATCGCACCAGACAATACTGATCCGGTGAACAGTGAGGTCTCCTTGCCTCAGATATATAGAGTCATCTTGTCCTACCGCCAAAGCTGCTTGAATCAATGGAATGTAGCAGCCGTTCGCGTAGCGTGGCCTTTTGGCCATGGATGTTAATCCGAGCATTGTAAAGCCAACGTTGTATCCGACGTTGCTTGCTTTGAGCATATTGGCCGAACCACGGGACGAACGGGAATCCAACGGGTCAAATTGACTTCTCCTGTTTGGATCAAGGCCACCACCATCCATAAACAGGTCGTCAGGTGACCCAGGTGAGCCCATTCATGGGGTTGACCCAACCAGGTCTTAAGGGCATTGTAGAGACGGGAGTTTTTTTCACAGCATTCCTAGGATTTGAGTGGTATCTGTCTTTAGAATGCTGGCTCCCACTCGCTTGCTGTCAATACCTGCTATCTCCCTCCTGATAAGCATTTGACCAATTTGTGCTTAACTTTTTGTCAGTCAACCAGGCTCCGAAGTCCCTGCTCCCTGCTCCGTTCACGTAGCGTGGCCTACGCGAACGGAGCAGAAATATGTCTTAAGCTTTACTTCGACTGCTATACAAATTGATTTCCTTCTGCTATTAGAGTTAGCACGGGGCGTATATAAAAATACTGAATTGAGTCTTTTTAGAGTTTTGTGTTTCCTATTGTAAAACCCTATGGAACCATCATCTCAACCCGAACACACATCAAATATGTCTGAGTTTGTTGAATCACCTCTACCCCAAATGACTTTGTTGCAAATGATCATGGGCAATTGGGTGTCGCAATCCATCTACGCTGCTGCCCAACTGGGAATTGCTGATTATTTAAAGGACGGCGAAAAGAGTTATGCTGAACTGGCAACACTAACCAATGCTCATGGGCAGTCTCTCTATCGACTTCTGCGGGCACTGGCAAGCGTAGGAATCTTTGCTGAAGTCGCACCGGGGAAATTTGCCATGACACCGTTGGCAACCTTTCTCCGGAGTGATGTTCCCGGTTCATTGCGGGATTTTTCAATCATGATCAGCGATCACGGGCACTATAGCAGTTGGGGCAACATTCTACATGCGGTGCAAACTGGCGAAAGCGGATTTGAACATCTGTTTGGCATGAATGTGTTTGATTACTATGCTCAAAACCCTGAACCTGCGGCCATTTTTGACCGGGCAATGACCAGTTTATCCAGTCTTGAAAATGCAGCCGTGAGCGCTGATTATGACTTTTCATTCATTAATAGTCTGGTAGATGTGGGAGGGGGTCAAGGTAGTTTGCTGATCTCTATCCTGCAAGCACATCCTGGTATGACAGGGATTTTGTTTGATATGCCAGATGTGATTGAGGGGGCAAAGCTACAGATAGCAAGCAGTGGCGTGAGGGATCGCTGCCAACTGGTCAGCGGAAACTTTTTTGAATCAGTGCCCGCTGGAGTTGAGGCTTATATCCTCAAACACATTATTCATGACTGGGATGATGACCGAGTGATCGCCATTTTGAAACAATGTCATCAGGCAATGGTAGACAATGGTAAAGTTTTGGTAGTAGAGCAAGTAATTCCTTCCGGCAATGATCCCTTTATCGGCAAACTGATCGATGTAAACATGCTGGTTATGTGTCCGGGGGGCAAGGAACGCACTGCTGAAGAATTTCGTGCCCTGTTTGCAGCAGCAGGGTTTAACCTGACAAAAATTGTGCCAATCCGGGGCATTGTCAGCGTTATTGAAGGAATTAAGGCGACCGCAATTTAGATGGGTGATTCACTAGTGCTTAAACGTCCTCGCTTGTTCTGTTCCCGCTCGATTGCTTCAAACAGAGCACGAAAATTGCCTTCCCCAAAGCCCTTGGCCTGAAAGCGGCGCTCAATCACTTCAAAAAAGAAAGTAGGTTTGCCAAAAATTGGCTGGGTGAAGGTTTGAAGTAACAAAGCTTGGGGAAACTCTTGCTGCCAATCTACTAAAATTTGTCTGGTAGCAATTTCTTCCCATTCTGCCTTTGGTAAACGGAAATTAGAGCCGCAATGGGTTTCCCACCAGTGGCTGTAGTAGCTGGGAGGAACCTCAATAAAAGGCAAACCTCGAGAACGGAGCTGGGCGATCGCCTGGAGTATATTGCTAGTTCCAAGAGCAATATGCTGGATTCCTGGTCCACCATTGACATCTAGAAATTCCTGAATCTGGGAATTAGCAGAAGTCGGTTCATTGATCGGCAACTGCACCTGACCAGTGGGATCAACCATGACCTGAGAGTATAAGCCAGACTGTTGTGTCTGAATAGAAAACATTTGTTGTGGGCAAAATCTCAGCACTTGTTGATACCAATTTACTGCCCGCCCTAAATCACCAGCAGCTACATTAAGTACCACATGATCAATGCTGGTGAACATGGTCTGAGGATTGTTATTTACCTGGTTTCCTGCTATATTCAGGGACGGTAGCTTACTATGGGCACCTTCTTGCGTGATCCAGTTCAACTGAGCAGGGAAAAAGGATTGGTCACAGATGCCATCCCGCTCCACGAGGGTATGAACCAGAGAACCCCAGGAGGGAATTTGACTCCACTTTAGCCGTCCGTGTCTTTGAAATTGCTCCTGAGGTGGTTGTAGCACTTGGTTTCCCTGAGCGGACGAATTCTCGATCACCGCTTCGAGGTCTTCTACAAGAAAAGCTATGTCAGCCACCCCAGGAGGATGCAGACGCAAAAACTCAGCAACAGGACTTTGTGATCTTAGTGGTGAAGAGATCACAAAGGTGATTGAGCCACTTTTGAGCACTTTTGTGTAGGTGTGGTGGCTACTGCCACTAGCAACCGCTTGAAAGCCTAGAGTGTGGACTAACCAATCACAAAAAATGCTGGCATCTTCAACATAGAAGTGAACATGATCAATTTTCATGATAAAATCCACTTAAAGAGCTTCTACTGTGTTTAATTTTGATATTTTTATGGAATTAACTTACTAGGTAATTTTGAATAAAATACCAAATAGATCCTCAATGGTTTTATCGTTGTTTAGAATTATTAAAAGATCAAGTCTTTCTAAGTAACTACGAAATTAAGCGTTTTTAGTTCAAGTGTTCTTACAAAATTGACCTGCTCCCGAGATAGTTTAGCTAAAGGGATCACCTTCAGAGTAACAAATGGCAATACGCTTCTCCTTTAAGCGCTTTTCTTCGAGACAGAGGTCTTCAATTTCCTTAACAACTTCTTCTGATACGTCCATGGCTTGAGCCATCTTGCGAATGGTTGCCTTTTCCCCTTCGTTATATTCTCCATCAGAAGCCGCCGCCTTAACGGCAAAGTAAATAGATGCTTTACGGGACTTGTTGGTGGCTGGGGTTCTAGTCACTACTTCCGTGATATCTTCGTTAGCTGGATAGCTTTCTAACTCTTTCAATAAGGATTCTGGCGCTCCAGCCGCTGCTCCCTTTCCAATAATCCATTTTCTCTCCTCTTCTGAGATTTCTCCATCACCATTTGCAGCAACAAGATTGGACTTTAGAAAGGTGCTAAGCACTTCAACAGTAGGGATTTCCCCGAGGTCCCAATCCCACAATTCCTTAAAATACCACTTGGCTATGATTTCCCGTACGGGATCGATTTCTGGTGTAACTGTTGCCATTTTATTTTCCTGAGTTTTCATTCAAAGACCCAACAGATTCTATACATCTAGTAATCTGTCTTCAATCATGGGATATAGCGGTTTATACTCCAATCAGGTACACCATAAGCTAGAATTAACAAGCTTTTCAGCTTCAAGATGTACCTCACCAGACAAAAAAACGCTATATAACAGTTTTCATCAACCCACGCCCGTTATTATCACATGAATTCAGCCATTAATCTACAGCTTAAGCAATAATTTATAATCTCTAAAAATTTCCCCTGTACATAAGCTAATAGGGAAATCAATTCAGAGCTGTAGCTATTCGCCAACCCTATTGTTGAGATTTATAGCAATTATCAGCAACGTTTGACCGACATTGCATATCCTTTTAAGGCAAAAGGCATGCTAGCAATAGGGAATAGGCAATAGCAGTGCATCGCTGTTCCCTGTTCCCTATTCCCTATTCCCTATTCCCTATTCCCTATTCCCTACTCCCTACTCCCTACTCCCTACTCCCTACTTACCCCCGTAGTAAAAAGCAATCTCTTTCTCTTTAAGAGGGGTAAAATCAGCATCGAGCAGCATTTGATTGAGTTCTGCTTGAGGGATGTGCTTCGCTCCAATCCGCACAATTCTCGATCTCATGGTATTGCTGACACCGCTCCGTTGCCGTTGAGCTTCTAACCCCATCACTTGGTTGTATAGGTCTAACTTAGCTTTGGGGATTGGGGAGCCATCTAAATCAATTCCCTTTGCGATCGCGTCATCAACCGCATCAGCACCTGTAGTGGTTTGAGTCTGGGAATTAGTTTCGGTAGACATAGTAAGCTGATAGTAATAGATACGAGAGTATTTTACAGGGTGTCGGTTTGATAAAACATTGGAAAGAATAGCATTACCCATTAAAGTTAGGACATTGATACAAGCAGCAAAAGCTGTTGTAGTCAACTTTTGCCTCTTGCCTCTTGCCTTTTGCCTTGCGCGTAGGGCTATATTATCCCGATTTATTCTGTTCATCCTCTCAGCAGTAATCGTACTGCTGAGCTCTGCCCTACCCAATAGTCTTCTTGCCTCTCAAGCTGCTAGTCCTCTTGCCCAAGTACGCATCAAGACCGAAACCGTAGTAGGTCAGCAGGATTTTTTCCGAGTTGGCAAATCTCACAAAGGTCGTTGGTGGTTGATTGACCCCGATGGCAAACCCTTCCTTTACCGGGGTGTCACCTCCGTCAACTTTGGCTATCCTGCTCCCTATGTTCCGGTTGTCGAAGATAAATATGGTCAAGACCCCGCTGCATTTCGGGAAGCTACCTTTGAGCGGCTGCGGAGCTGGAATTTTAATGCCCTAGGAGCATGGACCCCACCTCAATTGTGGGATCAGGGTATGCCCTACACGGTTATCCTAAATTTCGTCAAAGCTGCTCCAGACAGTGAACTTAGGGTTGATGACAAGAAGCTAAAGTTACCCGATGTGTTTGATCCAAAATGGATTGAAGGGATTGATGCTAAAGCTAAGGAAATCGTAGCACCGGTGGCAAGTAGTAAGCTGCTAGTGGGATATTTTACTGACAATGAACTCAATTGGGCACACGCCGAAACACGAGACCGAAAGGTTAACTCAGAGTTGTTATTGACCAATAACGCTAAGGCATCCTTACTACAATTTTGCCTTAGCCTCAATAAAGAAAAACCCGCCTATAGTGCTGCCTGGGATTTTGTTTTAAAGCGCCATGGTAATAGTTTAGAGCAGTTAGCAAAAGATTGGCAGGTCCCTATTGAATCTAGAGACACGATTAAAGAATGGACTAAGACAAAACAAGGGATTGTTTCTAAAGGCTACTTAGTCGATCAGAATGCGTTTCAAGCAGAATTTGCTCGACGCTATTTTCAGGAAACTGCAGCTGCAATTCACCGCTATGATCACAACCATTTAATCCTGGGATGTCGGTTTGGGGCACCTCCTTCTGATGCAGTATTTTCCGCCATCAAAAGACCTTGGGTAGATGTAGTATCTGCTAACAATTATCGCTACAACATGTATGAGCGGATAGACCTATACTACCAAGCTACAAAATTGCCAGTGCTCAACAGTGAGTTTAGTTGGGGACACACCAGGTTTACTAAACGAGCCTTACCAGATGAACCAGAAGACGGGTTTTCCGAAAGGTCACGGATGATGCGTAATGGCGCTAAGTCCTTAGCCAGGGCTTTGACTCATCCCGCTCTTGTCGGTTATACCTGGTATCGTTGGGTAGATTTGCCCGGTCATACACCCCCGATTAGTTTTGGTCTGGTCAATCTTGAGGATGATCCCAACCTCTCCCATACAACCTTACTGAAGCGATTGAATGCTAGAGCTGATGCGATCGCGACTACAGCAAAGGGAATAGGGAACAGGGAATAGGGAACAGGGAGTAGGGAATAGGGATGCAGCACGTAGCACATAAGCTGATAGCTTAACTACTTAGTTGCTGTAATAAAAACAAAACGGTCAGGAAATTCAAGGATAGATTGTTGAGCATATTTTTCTGAGATTTCTGCTAGACCTTCCTGTAACTGTTGATCATCAAAGAATGACAGTAAGGACATATAGCGATTTGCTACCATTTTCAAGTATTGTTCTTTAGGAATTGACTGAAGATATTCAACAAAATTAACTGAGACGTTGAAGCCGACTTTTTCTAGTAAACTAGTTAGATCGTTATAGTTGGGCTGCCTTCTTTCATATCGCTCTAAAGCTGCCTTGAATAAAGGATACTCAATAGTTGGAGGCAGAAGAATCAGCAAGAAAATTTCTTCACTATTTAGCTTTTTAAACAAACTCTTAAATAGTAATTCTTTATTGTCTATATGATGAATGGCTTCCTTCATGTAGACCTTATTATAACCTGAAGTTTCAGAAACAAAAGTAATCGCATCTACTGCCCTAATTTGGTATTGAGAGCTTAAAGGGATTTGTGAGAGCATCTCTTGAGAAGGATCCACGCAGATAATCGGATTATCTAACTGTATTTCCTTAGGAATTGCTTGGGTAAAAAGCCCTGTACCGCAGCCTAAATCTACAAGACTATCTGTTGGGGTTAAGCGTAAATATTCAATTATTCTTAACCCCATAAATCTAATGTAGTCTTCTGAGTAACTCCACAAATCATCATAGATACTCCCGATTCTTTTATAGTGTTTTGGATTTGAGCTACTCATGGTTTTAATTGCTATTGTTATTTATGATTATTAATATAGCGGTTTTCAAGTGGTGAGGTACATGTTTTTAGGTAACAGGGAACAGCGGATCTGGGAAAAAATCCTGTGGAATAGGCATCTTGCCTGTTCGGCGATGTTTTGGGGCGGGCAGGATGCCCACTCTACCCGTGGAATAGGCATCTTGCCTGTTTGGAATAGGCATCTTGCCTGTTCGGCGATATTTTGGTGCGGGCAGGATGCCCACTCTACCCGTGGAATAGGCATCTTGCCTGTTTGGCGATATTTTGGTGCGGGCAGGATGCCCACTCTACTCCTATTTATTGAAAGATTCAGCAACGCCCGAAATCTAGTTAATCAACTGCAAACTCGGTGTATTGGCGCATGTTGGGCGAGTGGAAGCCAAGAACAATATCCTCAGCCGGAACACCGAGTTCAAGCAATTGGGTAGCAATGCCAATTTCGGTGCCATCATGCTGAATCCAGATTTTACCATTTTTGATATCTAAGTGGAGGCTACATCCGTGGGTGCGACGGTTATCTTTCCAGCCAGTGTGCAGCAACAGATAATGATCTCGTTCCGTGTCCAAAACCGCTTGGGCTTCGATTTCCGGGAAGGTGGGCTTACGATTGGCTCGTTCTAGCAGTAATTGCTGAATCCACTGACGATATTGTTCTACAGATTCTTCTACAGCCATTGCCGAATAACCTCCTGAGTTTGGTCATAGATGAGTAAATTGATTTGAGTCTTATCAATTACTGATCGTACAAAGCGTCGCTGAAAAAAAGATTGGTAAATTGTTTCAGGAATAGCAAGGTAAAGATTACGTTGGGAATCAACTTCATTTAGGGCAAATTGATAATTGATGCATTGCCCAAGAGCAGTATGAAAATCGGAGACAAGGGATCGGCCAATAAAGCTTTTGATTTCCACAGCAATTTTTTCTCCTGCTCGTTCCGCAGCGATTAGCTCTGCAGCAAGATCAATTTCAAAATCGACTCCCCCAACACTCAGTTGATAGGGATCGGCAGTAATTACCCAGTTTTCTTTTTCTAGGGCAGTTCTCACTGCATTGTGGAAACGATCCTTTGCCATGAGCTTTTAAAAGAAACAGGAACCTTTTCTGGTAAGATTATATGCTAGAGCGAATGTATTCACCATTGCTTGGGCGATCGCACCACCAAACCTTAGTCTGAGATAGTTCACCGGTCTAGTGGGATATCCTCGTACAGGAGTGCGATCGCAAACTCAAAACCAACGCTCTGTAGGGTGATCACATCTCCAGCTTGGTATGCCCTGTATAGCCACAACCGCCCTTCGCCCCTCCGGTAAATCTCGACGTTGATCTCGGTAGAGCTGATCAGGATGTATTCTTCTAGGCTGGGTAGAGTGCGATATTCTTTGAACTTATTCCCCCGATCGAGAGCTTCTGTAGCGGGGGAGAGCACTTCAAAGATAAGTTTTGGATATTGGATCGCGTTAATCGCTATTCTATCTCGCTGATCGCAGCTCACCACCACATCTGGATAACGGTAGATAGATTCGGTAACCTTTACTTTGGCATCAGCAATATTGATGCGACAGCCTTTGGGACGAACATGGGGACGTAGCGCAGCTAGTAGATTAATCGCAATATCGTTGTGGGGAATGCTGCCACCTGTCATAGCGAAAATGTCACCATTAATAAATTCGTATCGAAGTTCCTGGCGTGGTTCCCATTCCAAGTAAGCTTCGACAGTCATTTTCTGGGACTGGGGATTGGCAATCATGGCAGACTCTATGAATTACGTAGCTAGCGTTAGCATCGAGAACAAGTTTTAGATGATAGATACCACTGCTTAATATAAGTTACAACTTTACCTTACAACAGGGAGAGTCAGTACTAGACACGACATGGTTGATGTTTACTTCCAAGTAGAGACTTAATATTGAATTTAAGTGGGGTGGGTAAGTTTTGCCCACTCTACCGAAAAAACCTACTTTCTTCTACTAAAGAACCCTGGATCAAAGGGCCAGTGTCAGTCCTGTGTGACCGGATGTCTTGACAAGAATAGATAAGCGATCGCGAATAAAATTCCCAACGCCATCATCGTGGAACCAGGTTGGGTGCGATTCCTTGATCGATAGGCTACACTAACGTGCAAAAATCAATATACTGGGAATTAATGATAACGTTTAGGGATGATAACGCCAAAACTGGATAACCATATAACCATATAGGTTTATGAAACTTCCACAGGATGCCATCATTGCAACGGCCAAACTTACCAGATATTTGTTGGTCTGGCGTGATACCGATGATAAGTCAAAATTTTTAGCTCAGGCAGGCTATAGTCAAGAGAACTGGCAACAGTTAGAAATAGATTTGCGTTCCCAGATTTTGCCATTGGATGCGACTTTGAGCGATGAACCCAACCGATTTGGCGATGTTTATACCATTCGGGGTATTTTAGTAGGACCAAATGGAGTTGAACTAGAAATCAAGACAATTTGGATGGTGGAGCATGAAACTCAACAGACAAAGTTTATCACCCTGTACCCAGATAAGGAGGCTAGATAATGGCATTTGAGTTATTTTCACGGGTGGCCCTGCGGGAAGATTTTCCCAAGCATAAGTTGCAGCAAGGGGATATTGCAACGATTGTCGATCACCATCCAGTACAAGACGGAGAGGATGGTTATAGTCTGGAAGTTTTCAATGGGATCGGGGAAACGATTGCCGTTTTAGTGGTTTCAGAGTCACAAATTGAGCCATTAATGAAAAATGAAGTTCTGCATATCCGAATATTGGATGAAGCGGTTTGAACCTACAACCCATCAATCTCATCAACACTCAACCCCGTATATTGGGCAATATCCTTCACGGGTAACGCTGCCGCCTTCATCTGTTTAGCAACGCCTGTCATAGAACACTTCACACCGCTGATTTTTTAGCTCCACCACTGTATGGCGGGTGCGCTTACCCCACGGCAAACTCGGTATACTGCCTCATAATCGGTGCCTGATAGGCCAACACAATATCCTGCTTTGGTACCCCTAGCTCAACTAACTGATCTGCGATCGCAATCTCCGACCCATCATGCTGTATCCAAATCTTGCCATCTTTAATATCCACATGTACAGAACATCCATAAATACGTGTGGTGTTATCTTTCCAACCCGTATGAACCATTTGGTAATGATCCCGTTCCGTATCAAAAATGAGCTGGGTTTCGATGGCTGGATTAGCAGACTTAATACTGGCGCGTTTTTTCAGCAAGTCCTGAATGTGCTGTCGATATACCTCTAGTTTATCCATTGAGTAATCCTTGGTTGCGAAATATCATAAACTACAATAGGAACCTGATTACGCTTGATCGACTTTTGTATGAAGGGATAACTGAAAAAAGCACTGTAAATATTGTTAGGAACCGCAAGATGAAGTGTTCGATCAGGCTCCTCATCTTCTAAGGCAAGACGATAGTTAATAAACTGCCCAATTGCACCATGGAATTCTGAAATTCTTGAAGTTGATAGAAAGCTTTTAACTTCAATAGCTATTTTTTCATTATTGCGTTCAGCAGCAATCAGGCGTTCTGCCCCCAAATCAATGTAGAGATCGGTAAAGCCCAGATCAATGCGATAAGGATCGTGGGTAATGATCCAACCGTCATTGATTAGAGCATCCTTAACTAGATCATGGAATTGATCCTTAGCAGACATGGGGAAATAGGTAGAGGTGTCAACAAACGTCTATTATATAGGTTAGCAAAAAGGGAATCAGCTTTTTTGATGGGTTAATTGGGTCAAGTACGGTTTCGACTTCGATCACTCCTGATATGAGAGCATTTTCCAGACAACAGAGATCTAAACCTAAAACTCTTAGTTATTACTTTTAGTTATTAATTTCATCACTTACTTGCTCCTGGAAAGAATTAGAAGCAAAAAGACCTCGTCCCACTTTCTTCCACCTCCCTTCTTTTACACCTTGATGCAATTGGCTAGCTAAGGAGTTTGTAGCACGGAGTTGTTCATGATCAGATTTGGCATCAAATAGTCTGCTGGCAATCTGTTTTCGGTTAACTGGAGCCGCGAATTTATCTAAGATAATCTCTACCGCTTCCCCGAATGTTTTACCTCTAAATTCTGGATATAACATATCTCTGGGATTGCGCTTTTGACCCTCCTCATCGTCTTGGTTTTCCCTTTGGTTTTCTTCAAAGGATTCCTCTTCTAATTCCTCATCAACAAAAGTTACTTGACCGACATTGCCACTTGAATTCACAGTGGGAACTTGTTCAGATAAATGATTAGCATTAACCTCAAGTTCCCGGAAAGCACTCGATATTTCCGCTGCAATATCGTTTTCCGCTGCAATATCGTTTTCCGCTGCAATATCGTTGCTGGATAGTTCGGCTTCAAGCTTATTCTGATAATAGGCAACGTTTGCCCGTTTTTGCTCCACTAAAGCCTTTACCTCAACCAGGTTTGCTTCCGCTTCAGTAAGTTCTCGCTTGGTTTGTTCTAGCTGAGTTTTGATCCAATTAATATGGTCTTCTTGAGCAGATTTAAGATTCATGGTTGTCAGTTGCATGTCTTGTAAATCAAGCTTTTACGGAAAGTATAGCAGTATTTTTTTAGTTTTGCCATCCAATCGAGTAGAATTTTAGTAAAAAAAACTATTTTTTTGGGTTTACTCAATCCCTTAGTATCCTTCTGTAATAATCCTGCTAAGGAAAGGTTTTCACAGCTACAGGACTTAGGCAAAACTTGTCAACCAACCCTATAACTACTAGGATGCATTAATAAAAACTGCTACAGCTAGGTAGATTTACTTGGCAACTCCTGACTATCATGAGTATCTAATAGGATTGTGACTTATACCCCCCATAACTTTAAATCCAGCTCTAATTTAGATGAACTAGTTAATTGTTTGCTATAACTAAAAAAAGTCTGTTATCAGACCTAATTTTTATAGATAATATCAGCTATATTAATAAACCTGATTTTTTGCTGAGTACCAGCTAAATTTAAGCTTAAAATCAACCAAAACTATTCTTATTAAAATTAAATTAGTTTCACTAGCTTTAGCTCCTAAAAAGTATTGTATGATGATCATCAACAAGCAATTGATACTGCAATTGTTTGTTGGCCACTCTCTAGAAAGCTGATCGCCCTAGGCTCAAGGCTGAATCCATAACTGGCGTCAGCCGTCAGCCGTCAGCCGTCAGCGGTCAGAAGTCAGCCGTCAGCTGAGGTAACAGAGATTAAACCAATGCTTACTTGTTTTATTCAAAAGCTGTTCGCTTAGGGTGCGCTAATCCCTGACCGCTGATAGCTGATAGCTGATAGCTGAATGCTTATCTGTAAAGTTATAAACTTTTGTTAATTTCATCACCAAACAAGCCATTTCACATAACCATATCTGTAGATAATTTGATTACTATGTCTCAAGTTCAATTGCAAAGGTCCCAACTCATGATAAATACAAGAATAAGCAGTCAATCTCATCCCCGAAAAGTCATGAAGGGTTTAAAGTTAGTTTCATTAACATTACTGGCAATGGTGATGGTACTGGTGGTACACGCTGAGCCCAGTTTGGCACAGGGATCCGCTAGTAGTGGAGGATTCAATCCCCAAGAACTATTGCGCAATGCTTTGCAGTGGATTGATAGTCTAGGACCCATCGGAGCGATCGCATTTATCGCAATCTATATCATTGCTGCCGTAGCATTTTTGCCTGGGTCTATCCTCACCCTAGGAGCTGGGGTAGTATTTGGTGTTGCCTTAGGCTCAATCTATGTGTTCATCGGAGCCACTATCGGAGCCACGGCTGCTTTTCTGGTTGGGCGTTATCTAGCTAGGGACTGGATTGCTCAAAAAATTGCTGGAAATGACAAATTTAGTGCTATTGATGAAGCAGTAGGTCAGGAAGGATTCAAAATTGTGCTCTTGACTCGACTCTCTCCTGTATTTCCCTTCAACCTCTTAAACTATGCCTATGGTCTAACTGGGGTTTCTCTGAAAGACTACGTCTTAGGCTCCATTGGCATGATTCCAGGAACAGTCATGTACGTTTACATCGGTTCTCTGGCTGGAGACCTGGCCATGATCGGTGGTGGTGACGCACCCACCAATCCTACTGTCCAGTGGGCAATTCGGATTATTGGTTTTATCGCCACTGTAGCAGTGACACTTTATGTCACTAATGTGGCTAAGAAGGCTTTAGACAAAAGTGTTTCCAAGGAGACAGTTTAGAAGGTTGAAGGTTAGGAGGTTGAAGGTTAGGAAGTTGAAGGTTAGCAGGTTGAAAGTTGAAAGTTGAAGGTTAGCAGGTTAAAGGTTAGGAAGTTAAAGGTTAAAGGTTAGGAAGTTGTTCGCGTAGCGTGGCCTATTGGCCAAGGTTAAAGGTTAGAAGGTTAAAGGTTATAGAGATCCGTGAATTTTTGTTCCCTACTCCCTACTCCCTACTCCCTACTCCCTACTCCCTACTCCCTACTCCCTACTCCCTACTCCCTAAAAAAATAATTTAATTTTGAACTATCAAAGGAGTTATTATAAATGTCAAGTTCTCAATACCAAAGAGTTACTGTTCCACCCATGGACGAGTATAACCAGAGGTTGGTTAACTACGTTCATCCAGGGGATTGGGTTAATCCAAAACCTGTTGATTGTTATGACCTAGTGGTAATTGGTGCTGGTACAGCTGGATTAGTTACAGCAGCAGGTGCAGCAGGTATCGGTGTTGGTTTGAAGGTGGCCTTGATTGAACGGCATTTGATGGGTGGGGATTGTTTAAATGTAGGTTGTGTCCCCTCCAAGTGTTTGATTCGGTCATCTCGGGTAGTGGCTGAGATGCGCAATGCGGGAGCCTTTGGGGTTAAAGTTCCAGATAATATTGAAGTAGACTTCCCGGCAGTGATGGAACGGATGCGTCGGCTACGGGCAGGGATTAGCCATCACGATTCTGCTAAACGCTTCAAAGATACCTATGGTATTGATATATTTTTAGGAAATGGTCGGTTTACCGGTGATGATACCATTGAAGTAAACGATACTACCCTCAAGTTTAAGAAAGCGGTAATTGCTACAGGAGCAAGAGCAGTAAGACCCCGAGTTGAGGGCATGGAAGAGGCGGGGTATCTCACCAATGAAACGGTATTTTCTCTGACAGAACGTCCCAATCGACTAGCTGTTATTGGTGGCGGTCCAATTGGGTGTGAATTAGCTCAGTCTTTCCGCCGTTTAGGTTGTGAAGTGGTGCTGTTCCATCGCGGTTCTCACATTTTAAATAAAGAAGATGCTGACGCTGCCGATATTGTTCAAAAAGTCTTTTTAAAAGAAGGTATCCGTTTAGTCCTGGGTGCCCAATTGAACCGGGTCGAGAAGACAGAGGCAGGTAAAACCTTACACTTCAATAGCTGCACTGGTTTGGAAGAGTCGGTCACGGTAGATGAAATTTTGATCGGTGCTGGACGTGCGCCCAATGTGGAAGGGTTAAATTTGGAACTGGTCGGGGTAGAGTATGACCAGCGTAAAGGAGTTAAGGTGAATGATTACCTTGAAACTACCAATCCCAAAATTTATGCTGCTGGTGATATTTGCATGGACTGGAAGTTTACCCATGCAGCGGATTCAGCCGCACGGATTGTGATTAAGAATACTCTATTTTCTCCCTTTGGCTTCGGTAAATATAAGCTGAGTAACTTGGTGATGCCTTGGGCAACCTATACTGATCCAGAAATTGCCCATGTGGGAATGTATGAACATGAAGCTCAAGGGAAAGGGTTTAATGTTAATACGATTAAAATTCCCTTTAGTACTGTAGACCGAGCGATCGCAGATGGCGAAGAAGAGGGATTTGTTAAAATTCACCACAAGAAGGGGTCAGATCAAATCCTGGGAGCAACTATTGTGGCAACTCATGCAGGGGAAATGATTTCTGAGGTGACTACAGCAATTGTCCATAAGATTGGTTTGAGTAAGCTTTCCAGCGTAATTCATCCCTATCCAACTCAAGCAGAAGGAATTAAAAAAGCCGCAGATGCCTATCGCCGCACTCTCTTAACACCAAGAACTAAAACATTTTTAGAGTTCCTGACCAAGCTTTCTTAGGAAAAAAGGGGCTTTGCTTAACAATGGAATAATTTTAAGAGTTTTGTGGAATGGGCATCTTGCCCGTTCCTGTTTAGAATTCCTGACCAAGCTTTCTTAGGGAAAAAGGGGCGTTGCTTACTATGGAATGATTTTAAGAGTTTTGTGGAATGGGCATCTTGCCCGTTCCTTAGATTTTCCCAGGATAGGACTTGGTCAGCTCTGCCCATTTTCCTATCTCCCTACTCCCTCTTGGTCTTGACCTGCGATTGAAATCATCCAAAGCAAGCTCGACTTTGGCCTGTGCCACAAAGCTGACGGCTGACAGCTGACGGCTGAATGATTACGTATCAGTTAGATAAATCTTTTAAATTTCTTACTAGTTTCATTCCAGCGACTTTTGGGTCAAATTTTTCTGAAAATTTGGTAGGACATGGATAGTTTTTATAAATTTATTTACATACAGACTCCGATGTGTTTTCGTCTGAATAAAGTGCGTTTTTTAAATTAGCTTGATCTAGATTAGCTTCCTGTAAGTTAGCATAAATTAGATTAGCTTCCTGTAAATTAGCTGCTCTAAGATCTGCTTTTTGTAAATTAGCATAAGGTAAATTAGCTTCCTGTAAATTAGCTGCTCTAAGATCTGCTTTCTGTAAATTAGCATTACGTAAATTAGCTTTCTGTAAATTAACTCTCACTAAGCTAGTTTCCTGTAAATTAGCTTCCCATAAATTAACTTCTTGTAAATCAGCTTCTTGTAAATCAGCTTCTTGTAAATTAGCACTACCTAAATTAGCTTTCACTAAATTAGCTCCTACTAAATCAGCTTCCACTAAATTAGCATCACCTAATATAGCTTTTTGTAAATTAGCTTTATATAAAAGAGCTTTTTGTAAATTAGCACCATTTAAATTGGATTTCTGTAAATTAACATAAGCTAATTTAGCTTTCTGGAAATTAACTCCTACTAAACTATTTTCCTGTAAATTAGCTTCCTGTAAATTAGCTTCCTGTAAATTAGCTTGCCATAAACTAGATCTCTGTAAATTAGCTTGCCATAAATTAGCTTCCTGTAAATTAGCATAAGCTAGGTTAGCATTCAAGAGTTTAACTCTTACTAAATAAGCTTTTGGAGCTTCTAAACCTGCTAAACTTTCTCGATTCCAGGTCAACCAAAACCAGGGACTACGTCTAGGTTCTGAGTTTAGGAATTCCAGAGCTTGTTTTCTACCGCCACTACCAGGTTGATTATAAGCTGCTGTTATTACTTGCCATGCTTGATAAATCTCACTCTTTCGTCGATTTTCCTCACCATCAATAAAGACAATTACACCAACAACTATAAATAGATTACCGACAAGTCCTAAAATTTCTAGCAGTGCAAACCTCTTGAGGTATTCTAAAACTGGTTTTAAAAACTTATTTTCTAATTTCAGTAAATTTATAAATGGCTGATAACACTCAAATACTATTAATGTTAAAGGGTTTTTAGCAATTTTCTCAGCTTTATATCTATCTTCTATTTTAGTTGATATTACACCTGTGATTTTACGGTTATTATAAATTTTATTAGCTATTATATCAATATCTTGCTGAGAAGTTTTTAATAGCTTGGGCATTGATACTTTGATTAGATTAAGTATTTGCTTTAGCTTCATAGTTACTAACTAGGTATAAATATAACATAGAGATTTTCAGTAACTTTATATGTTCACCTCACCTAATGTGCTTGTATAAGTTATTTTATTACTTGGGCTAAGGTAATTCCTTAATTTATTATCACCTATAAGTCCAGTCGTCAGGTCTTTCTTGCCTTTATATAAAAAAATTCCCAGGTTTGCAAGCTGGGCATTGGAACGGGCATCAGGGGTGGAATGGGCATCTTGGTGGAACTGGCATCTTGCCAGTTTCAATATATTTCCAGCAGGCAGGATACCTACCCCACTCATATTTATCCAAAGATTCAGCAATGCCGAGAAAGCCAAAAGCCAAAAGCAAAGAGGGTTTTAAGCGATGCATTCCCGACTCCCGACTCCCTATTCCCTACTCCCTACTCCCTACTCCCTACTCCCTGCTCCCTACTCCCTGTGCAATAGATAGTATAAAAAAAATACCATCAGAGGAAAACTATGGCCACAGGGATGCTCCTTAACGGCAAATGGACTAACGAAGTCTATCAGCAAGACCCCCAAGGACGATTCATGCGTAATCCCACCAAATTCCGTAATTGGATTCGTGCTGATGGCTCCACAGACTATAAACCAGCCTCTGGACGCTACCATCTCTACATTTCCTATGCTTGTCCCTGGGCGCACCGCACTTTGATTATGCGAACCTTAAAGGGATTGGAGGAAGCGATTACCCTGTCCATTGTTGACCCATTGATGGATAAAGATGGATGGGAATTTTCCAATGGGCCTGGTTGTATCCCTGATACAGTCAATGGTGCTCGCTATCTGCGGGAAGTTTATATAAAAGCTGACCCTAACTGTACCGGACGGGTGACGGTTCCAGTACTTTGGGATAAGGAAACTGGCACAATTGTTAATAATGAATCCCGTGAGATTATTCGGATGTTTGACCTAGAGTTCGACGGGATTGCCCAGTCGGATATCAGCTTTTATCCAGATAATTTACGGGAAGAGATTGATAAAACCATTGATGCCATTTACCAACCTATTAATAATGGTGTGTATCGAGCCGGATTCGCTACTACTCAGCAAGCCTATGAAGAAGGAATAACCGAACTGTTTGATGCCCTTGACTATTGGGAAGGGGTGTTAGGTAAACAGCCTTATCTCTGTGGCGATCGCATTACAGAAGCTGATTGGTGTATGTTTACCACTCTGCTACGCTTTGACTCAGTTTACTACGTCCATTTCAAATGTAATTGGCAACGAATTCTCGATTATCCCAATTTGTGGAATTATCTCAAAAACCTTTATCATCAGCCAGGGTTAAAGGAAACCTGTAATATTGACCACATTAAGCAGCATTATTATAGGAGTCATCCCTTTATTAATCCCTCTGGAATTGTACCAAAAGGACCACAAATTAGTTTTAGTGATTAAGGCTATCAGCTATCAGCTATCAGCTATCAGCTATCAGTTATCAGTTATCAGCTTTGGGTCTCTGGCCAATCTACACCGAACAGCTTTTGAATAAAATAAGCTGACGGCTGATAGCTTACCTGTCAACTTATTCTTGGTTCAAGAAAGGAGACTTAGATTTTATTTTAAATACGGAATCTGAAAACTCACCAATGGAATCAGGGACAGATACAATTTCCGGTTGGGTGCGTTTTCCAAACATCAAGGTAGCCTTACTAGTCGAGGGAGAGAAAAGAATCTGTGTAATTTTGCTATAATCCCACCGTTTCTGATCATAGAGAGCAAGCACCTTCGTAAGATTCTCTAAGGTCATCTCCTCCTTATTCTCGAACATAAACTCAACAGGACGATTAAAGACTTTGTCCAAAAACTTGCCGTAAAACTCATCAATATAGAGGTTTCGAGTTTGTGTCATCATCAGTACCTTACGCAATTCCTGACTTAACTCATAGGCTCCCTCCTTGGTACAAATCACCTGCTCATTGATAGCAACAGATTTCTGAGACCGATTTTTGCGACAAGGATTATTGTTAGAAGACTGTACCACTCGTCCAGAGTTGAGGTCGTCGCCAAGTTGATCAAACTCATCAACCATGGTGCGTGTGCCTTGGATTATACGCCTGCCTTCACGAATGGTATTCGTTACCTCTCGAACATCTCGACGGATTTCGCGGAGCTCATCGAATAATCCAGCAATCTCGAAGGTGCGAACATTACTATTGTCATGCTTCCCAGGTACTATTCCGGCTGTTGCGGGAAGCATTTGCCACATCACGGACGCTGACAACAGGTAAGCTGAACCTTGGAAAATGAATTTGTGAACCATGACTATGGAATCCTGACTTAAAGTGGTCCACTATCTTTTTCTTTTGGCAAAATGAAAATCCGGAAACTTATCCAGCAATTTTTCCGGATCTGCTTTACTTACCCTTGTATTATCAACTCCGGTTGAATACCCATAATTAAGAGTGTGGGGAGGGTGGGGAGGGTGGGAGGTGTGGGGAGATGGGGAGATGGGGAGATGGGGAGATGGGGAGTACTCACAGGGGTAGGTTTTTTACATTTGGGTCGGGAGTCGGGAGTCGGGAATCGGGAATCGGGAGTCGTCAGAAGCGGGAAATGGGGAGAATTATCCCGGAAATCATGGTGTATTTTGATACATATGGGTATAAATTTACAGAAATTGATGGTGTATTTTGATAGATATGGATAGAAGTTGATACCTAATAAAAGTACCTACTGGCCTCTTTGTAAAAAACCTACCCTTGTAAGCTACTCCCGACTCCCAACTCCCGACTCCCGACTCCCAACTCCCAATTCTAAATTCTACATTCTACATTCTACATTCTACATTCCCTACTCCCTACTCCCTACTCCCTATCTCCTCGATTTCCCGTCGATAGCGGGGACGTGCTGGTATTCCCCAGCATACTTGCTGCTCTGGGATATTACTCAAAACACTGCTGCGAACACCAATTACAGCATTGGCTCCAATGTGGACACCGGGCGCAATGAAGCAATCGGCGGCAATCCAGGCTCCGTTACCAATATTAATCTCAGATGTGATTAAACCAAAGGCTGGGTCTTTCATATCGTGGCTACCAGTACAGAGGTAACATTTTTGAGAAATCACGCAATGACTACCAATGCGAATTCTATCCAAGCTGTAGAAAACCACATCATCCCCAATCCAACTATAGTCACCAACTTCTACTTTCCACGGGTAAGTAAAACGAGCAGTGGGTCGAATGATGACATTAGTACCAATTTTGGCTCCAAATATTTGTAGCAGCCATCGGCGGAAGCCATTGAAGTTATGAGGACTTAAGGGAAATGCGATCGCTTGCACCAACCACCAGAGTAAGATGAACCAGCCCGGACGTCCTCGGTCAAACCAAGATTGGTCGTACTGGCGTAAATCAACTAAAGGTGCTAAATCTAAAGCTGGTAGTTTACTTAAGTCATTAGTCATAATGAAGAATTTAGAATGAAGAATGAAGAATGAACAATGAACAATGAAGAATTAACAATGAAGAATGAACAATGAAGAATGAACAATGAAGAATGAACAATGAAGAATGCGGAATGTTGAATTCTCAATTCTCAATTCTCAATTCTCAATTCTCAATTCTCAATTCTTAATTCTACATTCTCAATTCTACATTCTCAATTCTACATTCTCAATTCTACATTCTTAATTCTACATTCTTAATTCTAAATGGATTCTCAGGGATTTGGAGAGACAACGGATGGCTTTGGCGTTACTGGTGTCTGTGCTGGTTCAGTTTTTTGTACATTCAGCTTACCGCTAAACTTTTGTAACTCATAGAGTTTGACACCAATTTGATATTCATACTGACTCAACAGGCGTCCATAAATGTACCCAGCTTTTCCATCTAAAAAGCCCAGCTGTATAAAGTAAAACAAAATAAACCGCAGTATTGGTTTAAACGGTAGTCGAACCCAGATTTTTTTCAGAAACCGCTTACGCTGCACGGCGTCTCCAAACAGATTTCCCCCGATGGTGCCAGAGTCATCTTTACCTGTTAGTAGATTCAGATAGACACGAGCTTCCCAATTGGAGTAGCGATTGTGCCGTTCTAGCCAATGATAAATGTCCTTAAAATCAATGTGCAGCATATCATTTTCAAGATAGCCAGCTTTGCCTTGTAGGACAACGTGTTCATGGACTTCGTTGTCTCCAGTATTGGGAATTCCTTCCGTTTTTAGGTTTTCGTAGCGACCTTTTTCGTGCTTAAACAACCGTAGATTCCAGTCTGGATATTTGCCACCAAAGCGAATCCATTTCCCTAGGAAGAATACTCTACGATTGATATAGTAGCCGTTATAATCATGATTTTTTATTGCCACAGCAATCTCATCCCAAAGTTCTGGAGTAATGCGCTCGTCACAATCAACAATTAATACCCATTGATTGCGGAACTTAAGATTGTCTAAACTCCAGTTCTTCTTTTTAGGCCAAAACCCATCAAAATAGAATTGAACTAGGTTTGCACCGTATTCTTCCACAATTTCAATGGAGCGATCGCTGCTTTGGGAATCAACAACAAACACTTCATCCGCTCTATTAACACTCTCAAGACAAGCGGGTAAATTAGCCTCTTCATTTTTGGCTGGAATTAGAACTGAAACCGGAAGTTTAGTGTTAGGGGATTTCATAATTAAACACCTGCAATTGTGGAAGTTTTATGAAAAGTATCTTGGCCAAGAATAACTAACAGCAAACCTTAACTCAAATTAAGGCTTATCAGTCAACAGTTAACAGTCAACAATCAACCAAAATTATCTGTGCTATAGCAAAGGGAACAGCGGATCTGGGAACAGGGAACAGGGAGTAGGGAGTAGGGAGTAGCGATGCAGCGCGGTCTTGGGGGTTTCCCCCATGAGCGACTGCATCAAGACGGGAGTAGGGAATATCGCATCAAAATTCTCTCAATTCCTACACGGATTGCTATATAATCTAAGCTCACCTCTTATCCAGTCTCATTAATTACTGGACTGGTTGTGGGATAGAGAGGATTTGCTGCTCTGTAGCATTCCTTTAATTACTGCACTCAGATAACCGATTTGACCATAGGCATAAACGAAATTATCAAAGCGCAGAGCTGGATTGCGGAAGTGCTTCAAGGATTTGTAAATCCCTCGCATCATTCGTTCACCTCCCCGTAACAATTGGGCAGTACCAGCACGACCAACCAATTGTTCACGGTAACACTCGCTAATACCTTGCCACCAACCACGATTCAAAAACCAACGTTTATTGATTCGTTCTGGGGCAACATTGTGAGCCACTAGAGCATCAGGTAGATAAGCAACTTGCCAACCATCCTGGAGAGCTAATTCTGTCATATGTAACTCTTCATTAGATAACAAATTTTTCCCCACACGACCTAAATTGACATCAAAACCACCGATTTTCTCCAGGAAAGTCCGCCTGATCGAGTAATTTAAACCTCTGGGAGTCAAACCAGGATTTTGGATCTCAATTAGGGAATCACCTAGGTCATAAGCTCCCAAATTTCCGGCTAGGTCTGGTGACAACCAGGAGGGAGAGGTAATGCCATCTGGCCACAATAGGGTAACTTTACCACCAGCAATTGCCAGTTTCTCGTTACTTTGATAAGCTTCATAAATTGTCTTAAGCCAACGGGGACTGGCAACCGCATCATCATCCAGATAAGCTAAAATAGCAGCACCGGCAGTGGCTGCCCCGGTGTTACGAGCCACGGATAAACCAAGTACGGGTTCATAAACATAGTTTAGTCGAGAGTTGTCCAAGCGTTGGTCAACTATGTTACTGGTGCGATCGCTTGAGGCATTATCGACCACAATTACTTCATAATCGGCAAAATCCTGCTGTAGCAAGCTATCAATGGCGGCACCCAAATATTCTTCGCGATTGTGGGTGCAGATGATGGCAGAAATTAGAGGCTCTGACATAGGGAACCTGATCGAGGAAGCTTCATTATTAGTATTCCCTACTAAACCAGGATTGTTCAACCTTCTTTGGTCAGCGGTCAGTGGTCAGTGGTCAGTGGTCAGCTTATTTTATTCAAAAGCTCGCACCTCAAGTAGCTTGCCCTACGGCCAATGGCTATGCCCCTAGCGTGCGCATAAGCTGAAAGTTGATAACTGAAAGCACCTCAAGTAGCGTGCGCGTAGCGCATTAGCTGATAACTGATAGCTGATAGCTGACGATGACATTACACTGAAGTCAGTAGTTCATGCTTCTTTACAAAGATTGCCATAGTTCGGTTTACTTTTTTTATTAGCATCTTTGAGAATTATTAATCGGATTGACCGAAACTCTTATTGGTTATGGCAGTTACTATCAAGCAGTTGAATCAATGGAAACAACAGGAGCGGCAGATTGTGGTGCTGACTGCTGCGGATTATGCGATCGCTCAGCTGTTGGATGAAGCGGGAGTAGACATAATCATGGTCGGGGATTCTCTAGCAATGGTTACGCTGGGTTACTCGACAACGCTGCCAGTGACCCTTGAGGAAATGATTCACCATACCAAAGCGGTGTGTCGGGGTGTTAAACGGGCATTAGTCGTTTCTGATTTGCCGTTTTTGAGTTATCAGGAAAGTCCTCAGCAGGCAATCCACTCTGCCGGTCGAGTGTTAAAGGAAACTGGAGCAGTGGCAGTGAAGTTGGAGGGAGGATACCCTGCCATGGCTGAAACTGTGGCCAGACTTACCGCTGTGGGAATTCCGGTGATGGGTCATGTGGGTTTAACACCGCAGTCTATTCATCTGCTAGGTTTACGGCAACAAGGAAAAACAGCGGAAACTGGGGAGCGGATTTTGCAGGATGCGATCGCATTGGAGCAAGCTGGTGCCTTTGCTATTGTTTTAGAACATATTCCACCGGATTTAGCAAGGTCAATTACACAAAAATTAACTATTCCCACCATTGGCATTGGAGCCGGACCACACTGTGATGGGCAGGTGTTAGTGACAGCGGATTTACTAGGGCTTTCCGAGCGCCAGCCACCCTTTGCGAAGTCTTATGTTAATTTGCGCCAGGTAATTACCCAAGCCGTGCAGGAGTTTAGTACAGAGATTCGTTCTGGAGAATTTCCAAAAGACCCATAAGGAAGATATCATTGAAGTAAAAGCTCCACGATGAACATAGATAGAAGATTTTTTATCGGCTGGATCAGTGTGATCGCTTATGGATTTTTTTCCAAGCTTAATGCTCAACCCTATAATCCAGCAGCTAGAGGAAAAATTGTTATCAATCAAATAGGTTATTACCCAACTGGTCCTAAGTTGGCGTTCTTAATCAATTCCCCCAATTCGGAAAAGAACCAAGTTGAACTTGTTGATCTAATCACTCACAAAACGGTTTTTGTGACCAACCTGGGAAACTCTGTAAACGATAAAGCCAGTAATGATAAAATTAGGGTTATTGATTTTACTAAATTCGATAAATCAGGTAGCTATTACCTCAAATACGGCTATAGTCAGTCTTATCCTTTTGGCATTGGTAAGGAAATTTATAAGGATACCTTTACAAAGCTACTCCGGTCATACTATTTGCAACGGTGCGGTGTTGCTGTAAATGATTCAGTATCTGGAGTCAAACATCCCCCCTGCCATCTCAAAGATGGGATTATTGCCCACAACGATGAGTTTCATAAAGCTGGTGACTTCAAATCTGCCCAAGGTGGCTGGCATGATGCTGGGGATTTTGGTAAATATGTTGCGCCAATGACAGTCACCATCGGACGGTTGTTAAGCTTGTACGAGCAATATCCTAAATCATTTACAGACAAGCAGTTAACTATACCAGAAAGCGGCAATGGTAGACCTGACCTACTCGATGAGGTCAAGGTAGGATTAGATTGGCTGTTGAAGATGCAGCGGGAGGATGGTGCTGTCTACCGCAAGCTGTCAGGAAAAAATTGGCCAGGGGAAATTCTACCCAATCAAGATACTCAGCCACGGTACACTTTTGGGATATCTACACCTGAAACTGGCAAGTTTGCAGCAGTAATGGCAATGGCTGCTAGAGTTTATACTCCCTTTGACAAGCAACTGGCTCAAACCTACTTACAAGCGGCACAGAAAGCCTGGGGGTTTCTCCGAAAACAGCGATCTATGAAGGTGGATTGGCAAGAAGGAGATGACACCGGTTCAGGTAAGTATCTTTTTGGAGAGTGGGATCAGCAAGAATCCTTAAAAACCGATCAAGATGACCGCTTCTGGGCAGCCGTAGAACTGTTTATTACTACAGGGGAGAGTAGCTACGAGAAATACTTAGCTAAAACTATCACGGCCTTCGACTATGGTGAGTTTGGTTGGAAAGATCCCTCTCCTCTAGCAATGGTTAACTATTTGGTGCAGAAACAAAGGAAGGGGTCAGACAAACTGAAATTAGAAATCACAGCTAGGCTGATGCGAAGGGCGGATACTCTGATGGAAAAGATTAACCGTAGTGGCTACCGTTTAGCTATTGATAAATTCCATTGGGCATCTAATCATAAGATAGCTGAGGAAGGAATTACGCTACTGTATGCCTACCGCATCACTGGCAATCAAGGCTACTACAGGGCAGCTGTTGAGCAGTTAGATTATTTGCTGGGGCGCAATCATTTTAATCTTTGTTTTATTACCGGTGTTGGCAGCAACTCGGTGCGTCATGTACATCATCGGATTTCCCGAGCTAAAAGAATTGTCATCCCTGGTCTGATGGTAGGGGGTCCTAATACTGATGCCCAGGATGATATTGCTCCTAAAGGCTTGGGAATGTTGAGTTATGTGGATGATGAGCGGTCTTGGGCTACTAATGAATATGCTATTGATTACAATGCTTCGGTGATTGCCTTGATGGGCATGGTGATGGCACAGACTTAATCATTGATAACATGATGTTCCTGGCCAGTCCAAAACCAGCCAGGAACTCTGGTTAAATCAAAAGATTATTTAGCGGCTTCCTCACGTTCCTTAACTTCCTTAATTACCTCTTCTGCCACATTACTTGGGCAAGGGGCGTAGTGGGAGAACTCCATCGAGAACTGACCACGACCAGATGTCATAGTACGCAGGTCACCAATATAGCCAAACATCTCGCTTAACGGGGCATCTGCCTTAATGCGAGCACCAGTAAGAGTTTTCTCCTGAGACTTAATCATCCCACGGCGGCGATTGAGGTCACCAATTACATCCCCCATGTAATCTTCTGGTGTGAATACATCTACTTTCATAATTGGCTCTAACAATTGAGGTGAAGCCTTGCCAAAGGATTGCCGATAAGCAGACTTGGCCGCAATTTCAAAGGCAATAGCCGATGAGTCTACGGGGTGGTAGGCACCATCAGTCAAGGTTACCTTGAAATCCACACAAGGGAATCCAGCCAACAGACCCTTTTGAATGCTATTCTCAAAGCCCTTTTGTACAGCAGGCCAAAATTCCCTGGGTACATTACCACCAGTCACCTTGGACTCAAACTGGAAGCCAGTACCGGGTTCACCTGGTTCAATAACGTAATCGATTTTACCATATTGACCAGAACCACCGGACTGCTTCTTGTGGGTATAGCTGTCTTCGATGCGCTTGGTAATGGATTCACGGTATGCAACCTGGGGCTTACCTACATCCACCTCAACGCCATGAGTCCGTTTCAGGATATCAACTTTAATGTCTAGGTGCAGCTCACCCATGCCCTTAATGATCGTTTCCCCACTTTCCTGGTCAGTTTCAACGTGGAAAGATGGGTCTTCCTGAACCATCTTGCTCAGGGCAATGCCCATTTTCTCAGAGGAACCTTTTTTCTTTGGTGCGATCGCAATGGAAATCACGGGGTCTGGGAAGACCATCGGCTCAAGAGTAGCAGGATTTTTGGGGTCACAGAGGGTATGCCCAGTCTGGACATTTTTCATCCCAACGATGGCCACAATATCACCGGCCTGGGCAGAGTTAATTTCTTCCCTGGAATCGGCATGCATCTCTACCAAACGACCAATACGCTCAGTTTTACCTGTGAAGGTATTAAGTACTGTGTCACCCTTGGATAAGGTTCCTGAGTAGATACGGGTAAAGGTCAGAGCACCAAAGCGGTCATCCATGATCTTAAATGCCAAGGCACGCAAAGGTTTTTCTGGGTCAACATAGGCAAGTGTACCGGTTTCGTTACCTTCTAGATCGATTTCTGGTTGGGGTTTGACTTCAGTTGGATTCGGCAGGTAGTCAACTACAGCATCAAGTACCAACTGCACTCCCTTATTCTTGAAGGATGAACCGCAGTAGGTAGGGAAGAAAGCCAGCTCACGAGTTCCCTGGCGAATGCAACGCTTAAGGCTTTCGATATCTGGTTCTTCCCCTTCTAGATACTGTTCCATCACCTCGTCATCCTGCTCCACAGCCATTTCAATTAACTGCTCGCGGTAGGTTTCCACATCATCAACCATGTTGGCGGGAACATCTTGAAGCTCATAGTTCATAGGATCCCCAGAGTCATCCCATACCCATGCCTTACGGGTTAGCAAATCCACTACACCCACAAAATCGTTCTCAGTTCCGATCGGCAGTACCATTACCAGAGGCTTAGCACCAAGTACATCTTCTACCTGCTTAACAACTCGGTAGAAATCAGCCCCGAGACGGTCAAGTTTGTTTACGTAGATAATCCGAGCAACTTTTGAGTCATTGGCGTAGCGCCAGTTAGTTTCTGACTGGGGTTCTACACCACCTGAGCCACAGAAAACACCAACGCCACCGTCGAGAACCTTCAGAGAACGATAAACCTCAATGGTAAAGTCTACGTGACCTGGGGTATCAATAATGTTGAGTTGGTGGTCTTTCCAGAAACAACTGGTGGCGGCAGACTGAATAGTAATACCGCGCTCTTGTTCCTGTTCCATAAAGTCCGTTGTAGCTGCACCTTCGTGAACCTCACCAATTTTGTGGATTTTCCCGGTAAGTTTTAGGATCCTCTCCGTTGTAGTTGTCTTGCCTGCATCAACGTGAGCAAAGATACCGATATTTCGATAACTAGTGAGGTCTTTCATAGTTACTCCTTTATTTACTCCTTAATAAAATTTAAACAAAATCTATGCATATTAACAACAGTATGCCCTGATGGGGTATCATTGTTGTCCTGATGGACAAGCAAGAGGAAATATCAATCAGAGAATAACCAGCCCTCCCAATCATTGCCTGTTCAAAAAAATCAATCACGGAACGACGGTTATATTGCTCTATCGGTGATTCAGCAGCTGCTTTGAGGTTAGGGCTATGAATTATCCCCAGTCAAGCCAGAGAGCTTGGGCAAATGCGATCGCTATTTTTGGGACTACTTGAATAGTCTTGTCCTGTTACCTAATAGCCCTTATTTGTAAGAAAAAAACTCAATTTGAGGTACCAATGGGTCTTGAACAACACCCACACCAACAAACCCCCACCGTTCAAGCAAATTCTTCAACTGACTCCCAGAAACCGACTCTACAGAAAATTGGTCAGCTAAATCAGCACCGTGGGTATTGAGATAACTCAGGGCATCAAAGTGTTCGCGAAACATCAACAGATATCCAGCTCCAGCCTCTGGGCTACCAGCTTTCGGTTGGGCAACCAGATAACGACCGTTCCTTCTAGAAAGAATCAGATAATGAATTTGGGTAAACATCTTGAAAATAGTCCTGAGGCGCGTCCTTACAGCAAGGCAGAAGCCAGAAGGCAGGATGGACAATCGTTTCAGTTTTTTTTCCTAATTTTATCAAAGGTTTTATTCTATTTGGGTTGTCAACAAAAATTGACGTCAAAATGAAATTTCGGACAGTAAGTATTCAGCAGTCAGCGGTCAGCGGTCAGGTTATTTTATTCAAAAACTGTCGCACCTCAAGTAGCATGGCACAGACTTCGACGCTTTGAAGCATAGGCTTTTGGCTGATGGCTGATGGCTGATGGCTGATGGCTGATAGCTGAATGCTTAAATTCTCTATTTCAAATCTTCTAGACGAATTCGAGGATCAACTACTTTCAGCAGCAAGTCTGCTAACAAATTACCCAAAATCAGCATTGTAGCTCCCATCATCAAGCTTCCCATTACCAGATACAGGTCTTGAGCAGTTACCGCCTGTAAAATCAAACGACCTAAACCTGGCCAGTTGAAGAAAATTTCAGCAATAAATGAGCCACTGAGTAGAGAAGCAAACTCAAAGCCAAGGATGGTAATCAGAGGATTGATAGCATTGCGCAATGCATGGACATAGATCACTCGATTTTCTGGCAGTCCCTTAGCACGGGCTGTCTGAATGTAGTCTTGCCGTAGCACATCAAGTAATTCACCCCTAGTAATTCGCTGTAGACCAGCAAAACTAGTAATGGATAGAGCAATAGTTGGCAAAATCATATGCCAGCCAATATCCAAAACCTTACCAATGGAGGATAAATCATCATGATTGATACTGGTCATACTACCTACAGGAAATAAGGGGGAAAGATTCTGGGCAAGGATGAGCAGCAACAGAGCAGTGATTAGGCTGGGGAAACCCTGACCTGTGTAGCTAATCACTTGTAGGAATCGGTCAATGGTTCGATTCTGATTAACAGCAGCCAGGATACCGAGAGGAATTGCGATCGCCCAAGTAATAAAGATTGAGGCTACTGCTAAGAGTAAGGTGGCTGGTATCCGCTCCAATAACAGAGATGACACAGGACGGAAATAAGCGAAACTGGTACCAAAGTCAAATTTGGTCACAACTCGTACTAGCCAACGCCAATACTGCACAATTGCTGGCTGATCTAAACCAAATTGCTCCTTGAGTTCCTCGATTCGTTCCGGGGAAATTTTGGGATTTTGCCTGAGGGTATCCAGAAAATCTCCCGGTGCAAACTGAATAATGGCAAAACTTAGAGCAGATGCCAACAGCAAGGTCAAAAGACCCTGCAACAGTCGCTTGACCACGTACAGAAAGGTCTCACTCGTGACCAGAAGTTTTAGTCTATGCCAAGCCCCATCAAACCGATTGATAATGCTAGAATCTCTAGTAGAAGAAGTCATCTAATAGTCGTTAGTTGTTAGTCATTCGTCATTAGTCATTCGCCATTGCTTTAAAGTCCTTTAAGAATTAAGAATTAAGAATTAAGAATTAAGAATTAAGAATTAATTCTTTGAAACTTACTTTCTTTTGACCAATGACTAATAAGTAATGGTTAACTCTAATGGTTAACTCTAATGATTAACTAATAGTCAACCAGGGTGATCAGGGGAACATCAGGCAGTTGCTGACGTCCACCTAAATCCCGTAATTCGATGATAAAGCCAAGACCTACCACTTGACCGCCTGCTTGTTCTACCAGCTTGACTGTAGCCGCTGCTGTTCCTCCAGTAGCAATTAAATCATCGATAATCACAACCTGGGAGTTAGGTGTGAAAGCATCTTGATGGACTTCCAACTTGTCTGTACCGTATTCTAGGTCATACTCAGCCGAGTATACCGCTGCTGGTAGTTTACCCGGTTTGCGCACTGGGACAAACCCAGCCCCGAGTTGGTAAGCTATAGGTGGTCCAAATATAAAACCACGAGACTCCATACCCACGACATAATCAGCCCTTACTCCTGCTTCCTGAAATTTTTGAGCTAAGGTATCGATAGTGTAGCGTAGTCCTTCTGGATTGCTCAGGAGGGTAGTGATATCCCGAAATACAATCCCTGGTTTGGGAAAGTCAGGGATATCGCGAATCAGAGATTTTAAATTCATCGGTAGGTGAACTTATTTATCAATGGGGTTTGAATCAAACTATAGCTTGCCATTCCCTTTCTGTAAAAGCGTACACTAGAAAGCTGAACCTTGTGTGATTCCTTGGAACAAATCTATTCAAAAGGTTTTCGCTGTAGGATAAGCGCTATTAGAGTGAATCTTTCGACGGACCGTAATGCTGACCAATAGTCCTGCTTCCCAGTCAAAGCCAATAATTTTAGATAGCCTACCTGATTTCAGGATTCCAGCTCAGGGCTGTCCACCACGAACTCGGCTGCATATTGACCTAATTTTACTCGCCATTGAAGCTCTCGAACTGGGAGGTTCTGAGGCGATGCTATTGGCGGCTAGAGAGCTGGAACTTCAGGACATTATTAAAAATCGTGTTGTCCTGTGGCGTATGCGCTCTACCAATCCCTGGCGGCGCTCTTACACACGACGTCCTCTAACTCCACAAGAAGCTAAGGCTTTAGTGGTGATTGCTAGTCATATGGCACGCCGAATGACGGTTCTGATTAGGCAGTTGTTGACTGCTTATCAACAACTACTGGAAAAGCAGGTACCTCTAGAACAACATTTTCGCCTATCTAAGTATTTGGAAAGGTTCCAGGCTCATTTTCGCAGCCGGATGAACCCCCGTCGTTCTAAAGTGGCTGCCTATAACTCTCAAGAAAAGTTGAATCAACTCGCAATTTCTCTATTGAGTCAGCTTCTGTTCTGTACAGGTACTTCTGGAAGACAAAGATTATGGACTAGTTTGTTTGATGGGGAATTGCCTTGAATGTTGCCGTTGCTGATTATCGCCATGCCATCAAGTATAGCCAGGTTAATTAACCATTACCAATTACTAATTACTCTCAATGCTAGTCTAAGAGGTTGAACAAAAATGAGCGACGCATTCCCCCACCTCTCTAGGCAGGTGGGGGTTAGAACCGCCAAAAGCCAAAATATGATATAATGGCATCATCTTGAGCGGTACGGCGAAGGACAGACGAGATTCTGAGCAACCCTGAGGCACGACCTCTCAACGAAAGGGAAAATTAACCTATAAATCCTTTGTAGTCGGTTCATAAACGTCAGACTCTCAGGTAAAAGCTTCATTGAATAAGCCCCATAGCGGAAGCGATGCAGCGCGGTCTTGGGGGTTTCCCCCATGAGCGACTGCATCAAGACAACGACTTGGGGGAACAGTCCAGCAAAAGTCCTGGAAGCAGGCGCGAGGATGCCGCCTGTCGCGAGGGATAAACCCTTGTAATCAAGACGGATACCCACACCTCGCGTAGCAGGTGGGGGAAGCATTCATAGGGAATTTTCAGCAGGAACAGCCGATGACAATTCGACGCCAGTACAGTCTTCCCAACTGTACCCTAATCCTGGAGGGTTGGAGTAATAGTACCACAGGGGCTGGTAAACAGCCAGATGCCCGACCATTGCTGACAACTCTAACTAATGCGGAATGCTATGTAGGGGCTATGAACCAACCCCTCAGTGGTGGGCGGGATTTTTTTGAGGACTTGGTACATAGTGTAAGCCGCTATGCTCAGGAATTTTTGTCTAAAGTGCCTCACCCCCAACCCCATGCTGAGAAACCAGCTAAGGTGCATCTGCAGAAAGTCGAGGACAAGAACTTGCATCGACTGACACTGCAAGATACTCCTGGGTCAGGAACAATGACCAACTCAGGGAAACCTCTCCATGTAGATTTGAACACAGTGGAGTTGTTTGACTTGGTGGAGGCGATTGACCAGTTTTTGGCTGATGGACGAACCCTACCAGATATTATTGTTTCGTTGCAGCCTGTTTCTAAGCACTATCGCCAAGCTGAAAAACCAGTAACCGAGCGTACTGCACCTGCTGCACTGGGAATGGCAAGTTTGGCTCTAGCTGCGATCGCATTTTTCTTTGTACCGATTCCAGAAGTACGGGAACCCGAACCTTCCCGAACAGGGGAAAATACCAGTGAAACCAGTACCTCAACTGGCGAGAGTGACCCTCAGGCAAAACCAACACCAACACCAACGGGAACACCACTCTCCATCGAGGAGCTAGAAAAAGTGCTCACAACTGCACCAGAAATTACTGATCCCACAGAGTTGCGCTATATACAAAGAAGCCTGCAAAAGCGAATTTTTCGAGCTTGGGGGAACCGGGAACAGTTTGCTGGGAATTTAAAATACCAGGTTAGTGTTGGCAGAGATGGTGCGATTTTAGGCTACAAACCTGTTAATGGCACACCCTTGGATGGGTCAGAGCAAACCCCCCTGCCTGAATTGCTCTACACCAAGACTTCAGACAATATTGCTACCCAAGAACCTATTGCTCAGTTCCAGGTGTTATTTAAACAAGGGGAAGACGAAGGGATTCTCGAAATCAGTCCTTGGCATGGTTATATGGGTAAGATTACCCTAGGTCCAGAAATTACTGAAATCGCTGTCATTAATGATTTGAAAGACAAAGTGTCTCAGGAAATTCGTGACAGTTGGAATAAAACCTCCAGCTATCCTCAAGATTTAACTTATCGGGTAGGTGTGACTGAAGAGGGTATCCTTGCTGATTATGAAGCAATTGATAAAGAATCTTGGGATTACTCTCAAGAAACTCCTCTAGAACGCCTAATGAAGCCAGCAGCAGCTGGCATTGGTAGCGAAGGGACTGGGTTAGTACCCCAGAAGCCCCTTGCTCATTTACGAGTAGTGTTTAAGACTAATGGTGAGTTAGATGTTAGTCCCTACAGGAGCAACGAATAATTTTTAGTGGCTAATTGAATCTTGGCTGATACCCAGTTGCGTTCTTGGTTGACCCCAAAGGGGAATTCAAAATTCAAAATTCAAAATTCACGAATCAAGTTTAGAACAAATTTTGAATGAATTAATTTCGGGTACAAGCCCCCACTGAAGTCGTTCGCGAAGCGTAGCCATAGGCTACGGGATTGCTCGACTTCAGTGGTCTTCAATCAGTGGCGGGTACAAGCCCCCACTGATTGTCATTTTGAATTAATAATTTTTAATTTTGAATTGGAGCGTTCGCGAAGCGTGACCTACGGTCAAGCGACTTGACCGTTAACCATTTATTGTATCTAGTCTACACTCAACACTCAACACAACCGTTAAAAATCCCCCCTGCTCCAGGGGGGATTTTTAACGAAACATACTGCTGACAGAAGAGTCTTCATGAATACGCCAGATGGTTTCACCCAATAAGTTAGCCACTGAAAGCACTCTCAGCTGTGGAAACCGTTTGGCGTCCGGTAGTGGAATAGTATTGGTAACAATTACTTCTTCAAACACCCCACTAGAGAGGCGCTCTACAGCTGGTGGGGAAAACACGGCATGGGTTGCACAAGCGTAGACTTGGCGAGCCCCCTCTTGACGCAGTACTTTGGCAGCTTCACAAATCGTGCCAGCGGTGTCAATCATATCATCGACTAACACCGCAGTTTTACCCTTGACATCCCCAATCACATTCATGACTTGAGCGATATTGTGAGCTTGCCTGCGCTTGTCGATAATCGCAAGAGGAGCATCATATAGCTTTTTGGCAAACGCTCTGGCTCTAGCCACACCACCAACGTCGGGGGAAACTACTACCAGATCGGTTAGGTCTTTAGAAGCCAGATATTGTAGCAATACTGGTGAACCGTAGACATGGTCACAGGGGATATCGAAATAACCTTGAATTTGAGCGGAGTGCAAATCCATTGCCAAAATCCGATTAGCACCAGCTCCAGTAATCAGGTTAGCCACCAGTTTCGCTGTAATGGACTCACGGCCAGCGGTTTTACGGTCTGCTCGAGCATAACCATAGTAAGGAATCACAGCAGTAACTTGCCGCGCTGAGGCTCGACGGCAAGCATCGATCATAATCAGTAACTCCATCAGGTAATCATTCACCGGATAGCAAGTTGGTTGAATCAGGTAAACATCACACCCCCTGATGGATTCTTGAATTTGGACATAGAGCTCCCCATCAGCAAATCGTTTCCGTACCATCGGTCCCAAGTCGATACCTAGATAGCGTGCTACTTCCTGAGAAAGGGAAACATTTGCCGAACCAGAAAATAGTCTTAAACGATTGTTATCGGCTATCTGGGGCAGAATAGGTTGAAGCTCTAAAGTAACTGAACTGCTCACAGCAAACCCTCGAAGCTTATTTCAACGCGATCTTAACATTCTACGAATATCCCTTTTATAATAATTTTTATAATTATTTATTTAAATTTGATTAATATTTTATTAATTTTTATAGCGTTGACCTAACAGAGGTGTTGAATAAAGACTCTATATATAGTGTATTGCCATCACAGGAACCTGATAACTCAAGCAGGTTTTTTAAGTTTCTTACTCAAATCCGAAAATTAACTATTGTACTTAATTCGATCAACTGTACATCTAGTCAAGTAAGGTAGTTATTTGAGATAATTCAACACCACAATAAGATAGCAATGAACAGGTAGTGATGTTCTAAGAAACCCGAACAACATATATAGCGGTTCTCATATTCATTAGGTACACAGTATTTTTTCCCTATTCCCTATTTCCTATTCCCTATTTCTGATTTCCTATTCCCTATTCCCTATTCCCTATTCCCTACAGGATTTATGCAATAACTATACTTGTAGGGTCTGGTTCCGGATTCTACACCATCAGGGTGTTTTGAGTCCAGTTTTGGGTAAGCCCTGATGTATATGGTGATCAACTTATCTGTGGCTCAACTCTGTGGCTCAACCGGTGAAGTTCCAAAGCAACCGAAATAAGTCTAAACTTCAAGAATACTCCTCCTGCCTCATTGTGCGTAACAACTGATCTACCACCGATGGAACCACCGATTGCCTCTGGAACTATTCTGCAAAATCGCTACCATCTGCTCCGTGTCCTTGACCAAGGGGAATTCAATCGGACTTACCTGGTAGAGGATCAAGGGCGCTTCAATGAACTTTGTGCCCTGAAAGAATTTATTCCCCCTCAGACAGAAACTAATAATCTAGATAAGTCAAGGCGACTGTTTCAACAAGAAGCAGGTATCCTGTATAAAATTGAACACCAGCAAATTCCTCAGTTCAGAGCTACCTTTGAAGAGGACGGACGACTGTTTCTGGTGCGAGACTACGTAGAGGGAAAAACCTATGGTGACTTACTAGAACAACGCAAAGCCCTTCAGAATCAAAGCCAACCTCTATCTTCTAATCTGGATGGGGAAGTCCAATCACCCCCAATAGCTGCTAGCCCGACCAACTTGGGAGTCTTATCAGAAACGGAAGTGCGTCAGCTATTGCAGCAATCTTTGCCAGTTTTGGACTACATCCACAGCCAAGGGATTATTCACCGAGATATCACACCTGATAACATTATCATGCGGGAGACGGACAGTATACCGGTTTTGATTAATTTGGGTGTGGTACAGGAACTGGCAACTCGTCTTCAATTGCCCGATACTCCCACACCAACAACTAGTATTGGCAAAAGCGGCTACGCTCCCAGGGAGCAAATTCAGACAGGTCAGGTGTATCCGAGTAGTGACCTCTATTCCCTAGCAGTGACTGCGATAGTGCTACTGACTGGGAAAGAACCAGGAGAACTGGTGGATAATACTAATCTGACTTGGAACTGGCGTCCCTGGGCTAGGGTTAGCGATGAGTTAGCTGAGATATTAAATCGGATGGTTAGTGATCAACCAAGCGATCGCTACCAATCCGCTAGGGAAGTATTGTATGCCTTTCAAGCTTCTGGGTTAACTCCCCAACTGCCAAAGCCCAAGCCAATACCAGGCACGACAGTGGCATCAGCTGAACCTGGGAAACCCAGGGAGGCCAGAGGTGCAGAACCGAGTTACCCGGTGATGTCTCAAGCCACGGGTAACTCTATCTGGAATAGTCCTTGGCCGTTGCTTGGGATAGCTACAGGACTAGCGGTGCTGGCAGGAATAGGCTCTTGGGTCTGGGTGAGCAATGTTAATCAGCAGGACACTGGCAAATCTCCAAGTCCTAAGGTGTCAGTGAGTCCTAGTCCGATCTACAGTCAGCTTCTAGAGCTTTCTGCTGGTAAAACCCTTTCTATATCCAGGAATTTAAAGGCTAATCACACTATTAACTACATTATCCAGGGTAAACAAGACCAAACCCTGAAGGCAGATCTCAGTGACGAAGGGGTCTTGATGACAGTGCTCGGACCGGACGGAAAACCAGTGGACAATCGAGCTAAGCGGGTGCGGCAATGGGAAGGGAAATTTCTTTTCACTGGCAACTACACGATTCAACTGAGTCCAGTGAAGGGTCTACCCGATAGCGATTATCAGCTAGGATTAAGGTTAACAGAAGCACCGAAGCCGAAACCAAAATCCAAACCGACTGCTGAGTATAAGATAGAACGGGTCAATTTGTTGCAGGGAAGCAAGGGTTTGCGGCTACTGGGTCGCACTAGCCCCCAAAAGATTCAGCGCTACTTGGTGAAGGCTAAACAGGGTCAGCAATTGAAGCTAGATGTGATTGAAAGTGATGTGGCTTTAACTATCCGCTATCCCAATGGCAAGTTAGTGGAAAAGGCTTCAGGGGTGCAAAAGTGGCAAGGTCAGCTGCCTAGTTCTGGTGAGTATATAGTAGATGTAATTGCTCAACAGGAAAGAAACTTTGCTGTAGATATTAGCCTTACGGACTGAGAGTGAGTCAATCTTGAACGTATTACTAATTACTGGCACCAATACAGAGATCGGCAAAACGGTTTTGACTTCTGTGATCGCTGCTTATTGGCAGACTTACCATCCTCAAGAGAGTCTGGGGATATTCAAGCCGATTCAAACGGGAATTGGCGATCGCGAAATTTACCACCAACTATTTGACTTGGCTCAAACCCTTGAGGAGATCACACCCGTGGAGTTTAAAACCCCTGCAGCACCACCAGTTGCTGCAGATATAGAAGGACGACAGGTTGACCTCGAAAAGGTCTGGCAAGGCTTCAATACTCTGCGCAGTCAGCGGGATGTGGTCTTGGTGGAAGCTTTGGGAGGACTAGGTTCACCGGTGACTCATGAACTGATTGTGGCAGATTTGGCAAGGGATTGGCGATTGCCAACGGTATTGGTTGCGCCGATAGAATTAGGAGCGATCGCACAAGTGGTTGCTAATGTTGCCCTGGCACGCTCATCACGAGTTGACCTCAAAGGCATTGTCCTCAATTGCGTCCAACCTCGTACCTCCGAAGAAATTAATCAGTTGGCTCCGATTAGGTTAATCGAGACTCTAACCAATGTTAAGGTTTTGGGGATTTTACCTCATCTATCTGACCCAATGGACTACTCGAAACTTGCTCAAGTGGGTTCCAATTTGGATGTCAGTGGTTGGTGAGGCATGATGGTAAATGTGAGGGGAAAGGCTAAAAAAGGTTAAACTATGCGATCGCGGACGATTCGAGAAGGCTCCGTTGGCTTATTAATAGTAGCAGGACTTGCTGTTTTCGGTGGACTTGTTGTATGGGTTAGTGGCATTACCTTAGGTCGAAAGAGCTATAAATTCATTGTCAATTTTGGCAACGCTGCTGGTATGCAAGTGGGGGCATCAGTCAGCTATCGCGGTGTCCAAGTTGGGAGAATCACTAAGATTGAACCCGGTACTAATGGGGTGAATGTCACCGTTGAAATTGATGACCCTGGATTGTTAATCCCCCGCAATGTCGAGATTGAAGCTAATCAATCGGGTTTAATTGGTGCTACCAATGTTGATATCATGCCCCTAGGACAATTACCTGCAACTGCTCAAAGTCTTACACCCTTCGGAGCACAATGTAATTCTTCCCTAGTTATTTGTGAAGAAGATCAGATTAATGGTGATGTGGGTTCCACCTTTGCTGACCTCCTACGGAACGGAAATCGCATTGCTGAACTCTATGCTGATCCAGCGTTTTTTGACAAAATCAATAGTCTTGCGGAAAATGCCTCCAATGCCGCCAGAGACGTGTCAGAACTTAGCAAAGAGATGACCCAGTTGTCCCGGATAGTGCGGCAAGAGGTAGCAGGCTTGTCCAACGCAACGAATGCTGTGACCAGTGCTGCCAATCAAACATCTAGTCTAATCGGGTTGGCAACCAGTAGCATTTCTAGTACGTCCCAGCAATACAGCCAAACGGCAAGGGAACTCAATCAACTGATTACCTCTGCCAATCAACTATTGGTAAGCAATCGGGGAAATTTGGTCACCACCTTGGATAGCATCTCTCAGGCCAGTCAAGATCTGCGTGTATTGACCAGCAACTTAACTATTACCGCGAATCAGGTTAACTCAGCGGTTTATCAAACGGATGTATCACAGATGCTGCGGAACTTAGAAAACCTATCGGCTAATGCTGCCCAAGCATCTGCTAACTTACGTAATGTTTCCAATACTCTCAACAGTCCTACTAATTTACTGGTATTGCAACAAACCCTAGACTCAGCAAGAGTTACGTTTGAAAATGCTCAAAAGATTACCGCTGACCTAGATGATCTGACTGGGGATCCAGCGTTTCGCCGCAATGTCAAGGATTTAGTTAATGGACTCAGCGGCTTAGTGTCTTCTACCGAGCAGCTGCAACAGCAGGCTTTGATATCTCAACAACTGGAAGCTCTGAATACTGCTATAGACACCGCCTCGTCTAATGATCCAGCTAAAACCCTTCCCATCCCTAAGTCTCCCTCTAAGATCGATCTACCTAAGATCGATCCAATAGCTCCCGCTGATCAGAACCTTAAACCAGATCAACAAAAACAGATGTTTAAGCTTTTACCCCCAGCCCCTAGGAAACCGGTTAAATGAAATTAATCTAGTAAAGGGAGCAGGGAGCAGGGAACAGGGAACAGGGAACAGGGAACAGGGAACAGGGAACAGGGAACAGGGAACAGTGGTCAGAGGCCGTATTCAGGAAATTTTGTTAGTTGAAGAGCCTAATTTTTCTGTCTTGATGCAGTCGCTCATGGGGGAAACCACGCCAGTTGCTGGGGGAACGGCAGTCGCTCATGGGGGAGACCACGGCAGTCGCTCATGGGGGAAACCACGGCAGTTGCTCATGGGGGGAACCCCCAAGACCGCACTGCCTCCCCAAGACCGCGCTGCCTCCCCAAGACCGCGCTGCCTCCCCAAGACCGCACTGGCTCCCCAAGACCGCGCTGCATCGCTTTTACAGTAAGCTTTCTGAGTTTTTTAACTGGAAATTTATCATAAAAGGTACTGAAAAACCAACATGATTTTTTCCCACTCCCTACTCCCTACTCCCTACTCCCTACTCCCTATTCCCTGTTCCCTATTCCCTGTTCCCGACTTCAGCAAAGAGAGTCACGTCCAGTCATCCTGGCTTCCAGAACTGTTGTCTCGTCTATACGCCTTACCGGCTTGATGAATCGTAAGGGTTTTCTCAAAAAGCTGTGGTTCTGTTAGTTGCCATCGCTGGAGCAGTAAATCCAAGTCTCTTTGAATGGCTCTAGCACCGGGAAAGCTGTCATAGCGAATCCGCAGTCGGGCTAATTCCGCCAAGTTGTATTCATTGGGTTGTTGTTGTAAAAGACGGTTAACTATTTCGCGATCGCGTTTTTCCTGAGGATGTTGCTGGTCTTGATTTCCTTCCATTTAATAATAGTATTAATAATAGTCAAATAATTCGGATTATAACTAATAATTGGTATTTAGGGTTTTAGCTTTAAAAATACTTTGATTTTTGTTGATATAGCGGTTTCTAACCTAATCAGATACACAGGATTTTTTTTCTGTTCCGATATCCGAAGTTCCCTTTGCTAAAGCTGCCAGCTCTGAGTTCATCACAGGTGTTACTCTGACCAACAGTGGGGGGAACTCTAAGTCTGAGACTAATCGGTCAGGTCTATCTATGAAATGCGTAAGCTTCCCCTTTGCCCACAAAGCTCATTCCTTATCTAGTTCCCACTACAGCACTAATCCCCTCATACAAAACCTACCCAGAGATACCATTTCACGAATGCAATGGGGCTTACTGGGATTACTCGAAGTCAGTAGTCTATGTTTATTACTCGCCTCACCGACTCTAGCTCAAATTATCCCAGATAGTACCTTGGGGGATGAAAATTCTCAAGTTACTCCCAATCAGACTATCCGTGGTGCAGTAGCCGATTTAATCGAAGGGGGAGCGATTCGAGATAGTAACTTATTCCACAGTTTTCTGGAATTTAATGTCGGTAATGGTCAACGAGTCTATTTTGCTAATCCCGATGGCATTACTAATATTTTGACTCGTGTCACTGGCAGCACCCTTTCTCAAATTCTGGGGACCTTGGGAGTAAATGGTAGCGCTAATTTATTCTTGCTGAATCCTAATGGTATTAACTTTGGAGCCAATGCGAGCTTAGATGTAGCAGGCTCCTTTTTCGCTAGCACTGCTGATAGTGCTGTATTTGACAATGGTTTCAACTTTAGCGCTACTGATCCAAATGCCCCACCATTGTTAACCATTAATATTCCCACCGGTTTGCAATATGGTAGCAATCCTGGCTCAGTAAACGTGACAGGAGCTACCTTAGGGATCGAGACCGGGCAAACTATGGCCTTACTTGGGGGAGAGGTTAACCTCAATGGTGCCACCCTGCAAGTGCCAGGGGGACGGGTGGAATTAGGAGGATTATCCACTCCAGGAACTGTTACGCTCAATGGCGCGACATCCGTCAGTTTTCCCGATGGAGTCGAACGAGGTGATGTTTCCTTGACTAACGGTAGCTTGGTAGATGTCACTAATGTCAGTGGCGGAGATATTACGATCAATAGTGCGAATTTCGAGATGTCAGCCAGTGAGTTACAGGCTGGATTAACTTCAGGAGCATCAATACCAGATGCCGTAGCTGGCAATATTACCATTAACGCTAATGGCAATACTAATCTCAGTGATAGGAGTTTGATTGCTAATGATTTAGAAACTTTAGCGATAGGCAATGGCGGCAACATAGAGCTCACCACTAGGGCTCTGACCATCACTGGTGGCTCAAGAGTTCAAACTGTTACCAATAGCCATGGGGCATCAGGAGATATTGAGATTAATGCTAATGGTGAGATTAATATCTCTGGTTTCACTGAAGATGGGTTATTTAGTGGGATTCTGACTCGTTCTGCTGCTGACACTAGTGGCTTTGGAGGCAAGATTACCATTAAAAATTCCTTTGGCTCACTGAATCTAGCTAATCGGGGATTTATCGGTACAGTTACCAATAGTAGTAGTAATGGCGGTGCGATCGCACTAAACCTCAATAACTTAGTCCTTGAAACTGGCGGACAGATTGTCACTGCTACCACCAACAACGGCAATGCTGGAGATATCAAGATTAATGCTACTGAAAGCGTTACTATCTCTGGGGAAAGTCGGGATTTTGTCCCTAATCCTTTCTTGGACTTAGAAACCTTTGACTTAAATGCTCTGGAGTTTATTACTCAACCCAATCCCAACGTAGCGGAATCCGGACCATTAGGAATTCCCTATGTTTCCATTGAACGGACTCCAGAACAGATTATTAATGGCACCACCGTATTGGGGGCAGCGGAAAATCAAGTTGATTACTTCTCCTTCAGTATCACGAATGGCAACAGTCGAGCTATTTTCGACATCGACAATGGCTTTACTGACTCTGACGGCAACATAGATAGCAAGATTTTCCTGTTTAATCAAGGTACAGGAGAATTATTAGAGGTCAATGACGATTCTCAAGCCGCTGATGGTGCCGGTGGCAGTAGACAAGTCTTTGGCAGTTTCACCACAGACTCATTAATTGATACCACCATCACTGAGTCAGGGGTTTACTTAGTCGGAGTCGCTGCCTTCGCCTCGGATGCTAGTAATAATGAATTGATCAACGGCCCAACCCCACTTGTGGGGGACACTTACACCCTGCAAGTGTCTCTACAAAACCAAGGTACTGATGGAGTCTCGTTACCGGAAGACCCTTTCAATCCAGCTAACTTTAATCCTAATGTGGAAGCCAAAAGCGGCTTATTTTCGGAATCGACAGGCACAGGGGATGGTGGCAGCTTAACCATTAATACTGACAAATTGATACTCAATAATGGTGGCAGAATTTCCACCGATACCTTTGATGCGGGTAGTGGTGGCCAGATTACCTTAAATGTGGGCTCATTGCTGGAAGTGAATAATGCATCAAGCTTATTGTCAAGCATTGCCGGAGGTAGTGGCAATGGGGGAAATCTAGTGATTGATACCAAACAATTACAGCTGAACGGGGGTATTGTAAGTACTGCCACATCCAGCTCCGGTAATGCTGGTGAGATTAGCATTACCGCGAATGAATCTGTGATCCTCTCAGCTACAACCGTTGAAGAGCGAGGGGAGATCCAGAGCGACGCCACACTTGGAGCAACTGGCAAGGTTGGGAGGGTGGTTGTTGAAACTCCACTTTTGCAGTTACGTGATGGCGCTCAAATTCGCTCGATTAATCAGGGTAATGGGGATGGGGGTAGTGTACTGGTTAGAGCTAACTTAGTCGAAGCCATTGGTAGCTCACCTGATGGTTTTTTTTCTAGCGGCTTTTATACATCTACACAGGGCTTCGGCGATGGGGGCAATTTAACCATTAAAACTGACCGTTTGCTTCTCAGTGATGGAGGAGCATTTTTCTCTGATACCACTGGAGTTGGGAATGCTGGAGATATCAGGGTAGATGCCTCAGAGTCGGTAGATGTGATTGGCACTAATGGTAATGGTACATTTTCTAGTGGCCTATATACAAGTTTATTAACTGTTGGTACTACTAGGGAGCAAACTGGTGGGAATGGGGGCGATATAGTTATTGAAACTGGGCATTTGCAAGTGGCTGAAGGGGGACGTCTCCAAGCTTCTGCGGTTGGTGCTGGCAATGCTGGCAGTATTACGATTCAGGCAAGGTCGGTCGAGGTCAGTGATCCCTTTGTTGATTTTACTGACACTGTCAGTGGTGTGTTAGTTTCCGTGGATCCAGGAGCCACTGGCAATGGCGGTAAATTAGAGATAGATGCTCAACGGTTGCACATCTTCGATGGTGGACAGGTGATTGCTTCTAGCTTCGGGGATGGTGAAGCTGGGGATATCATCCTCAATGTTAATGACATAGATATCACTGGTATTTCAGAGGATGGTCAGTTTCCTAGTCGCATTGCTGCCTTCTCTGTGGAAAACTCCCCTGCGGGTTCAGTGACCATTACCAGCAACAACTTGAGAGTTCGTGATGGTGCCGAAATTTCCGTCAGTGCTCGTGGTAATGGGGATAATGCCAAGGCGGGTAATCTCAGCATTACGGCCTCCTCGATTGTATTAGATCAAGCTACCCTTTCTGCTGAAGTCAGTGCTGGTGATAAGGGGAATATTATTCTGGATTCCCAGCGGATTGTAATGGGCGATCGCAGTAACATCACTACCAATGCGAAAGGTGCTGCCACTGGCGGTAACATTACTATTGATACTGACTTGCTAGTTGCCCTAGACAATAGCGATATCACGGCCAATGCTGAAGATAGCTTTGGGGGACAAGTGATTATCAATGCCTTAGGCATTTTTGGTACTGAATTTCGAGACCAACAAACTCCAGATAGTGATATTACCGCCTCTTCCGAACGCGGAGCTTCCTTTAGCGGTACTGTGGAAATTAATGCACCTTCCGCCGACCCTAGTGCTGCATTATTCGAGCTACCAGACAATTTTGTTAATCCTAAACTGCTAGTTGCCACTGGTTGCGGTACTGATGAAGGTAATCAATTTACCCAATTTGGGCGGGGTGGCTTACCCACAGACCCCACTAAACCGCTTCGGGGTGAAACCCTGTGGGTAGATTTACGTCCATTACCTCGCCACAGCGCTCGCCGCCGCAAAAATCCTATCTTACCTTCCAATGCTTCCAATGCAGGTAACTCACGTCCGTCTAGAATTATTGAAGCTAATCGATGGATTATTAATAAGGACGGAGTGGTAGAGTTAGTGGCTGATTCAGTTCAGTCGAGTCCGTTCATTTCCTGGTTTGAACCTTATTATTGCGTAAGGTAACAGCACTTCCGCAATAACTCTAGTTTTAGGGTTTGTTAATCATTAACCCTAGTGACATACTCCCACACTGACCTTACAGGTTCAGTGTGGGCTTCTTGCCAACTCCACCCAACGGTTCGGATACGTAGGCTTGCTTTATTAACGACACGGCATGCCCCTCCGCGCCGGAACAATACAAAAATTCGATTTTTTCGCTAGTTAAATAGCTGACAAACCAGCATTTAAGGCCGTAGGCCACGCTACGCGAACGGCTTTGTTTATCAGTACATATATTATAGCAATTCCATACATACTCTGTGCAAAATTCATCCCACACCTAATGCGCAGCATAGGTGTGGGATGAATTTTGCCGGACAGCTAATTATCTATCATTAAGCGAATCAGAGCTAATCGGTGTAGGAATTGTGAGAATTTTTGATGCCATATTCCCTACTCCCTACTCCCTACTCCCTACTCCCTACTCCCTTTGCTAAAGTATTACAAATAGTTAAGGAGTAGTTAAGATCTCCCAGCAGTTTTTCTAGAATTAAATTATAGAAGTGTATCACATCGAGTAACATCTGACTACACCACTGACTACAAAACTGACTACAGGAAACTATTCAATCAACGTCTCCAATGTCGGTGCTCCTCGCCTCCAGTGAACGTCAGGATTGAGCTTTGCTCACGCTTTGCGATCGTCCCCATCTTCCCTATCTTTCCGCTACAAGGGCAACCCCTGATTTATTTTCTGGCAGTGCCTAAATTCCATGTCTTCGATACCCCATTTGAAGATACGAGGAAAAAATTATCATGGCTTACAAAAAGATTCTGGTAGCAATCGACCGCTCATCCCAAGCAGAAGCAGTGTTTGAACACGCCTTAGACCTAGCCGAAAAAGAACAGAGCACTCTGATGCTAGTACACTGCCTTTGGGAAACTCAGGAACTGATGACTCCTTACATCGGTCTTGGCACCATAGCCGATGTAGACCTGTATGGTAGTCTGCGAAAGGTTCAACAAGAAAATTTGCAAAAACACGTTGAGGAAAACAAAGGGTGGCTAAGGAGTTATGCTCAACAGGCAAATGCTCAGGGTATTGCTGCCGAAGTATCTTGTCAATTGGCAGATCCGAGTCTAGGAATTTGTGATCTAGCCCAAAAGTGGGGTGCGGATTTAATTGTTCTAGGTCGTCGAGGGCTTGGGGGTTTAAAAGAAATAGTACTCGGGAGTGTCAGTAACTATGTTGTTCACCATGCTCCTTGCTCAGTGTTGGTAGTTCAAGGGGTAGCAACCCCAAGCATTGACTTAACCACTACAGCCACTCCAGTAACTACAGATACAAAGTAGAGATAGATACCCTTGACATTCTAAGGCTTTAGGGATTATGCATTTTTTACATAGATGGCTCAAATAGACTGATTCATCACTAATGATTTGACTAATCATTCTTACTTCCACCAGAAGTCTAGTCTGTTTTTGAGAACAGGAATTCCGCAACAACTCTACTTGTAGGGTGCGTTATTAACGCACCCTACTACTTATATCATGTCGGGATAATTACCCTGTCTTGATGCAGTCGCTCATGGGGGAAACCACGGCAGTCGCTCATGGGGGGAACCCCCAAGACCGCGCTGCCTCCCCAAGACCGCGCTGCATCGCTTAATAAAAATCTCCCCCATCTCCCCATCTCCCCATCTCCCCATCTCCCCCTGAGGGGGTGACAACAAGGCTAAAAACTAGACAGGGTATGGGGTGTGGGGTGTGGGGTGTGGGGAAAATAGAAGCGAATTTGGAGTGAGCCATTGGATAACAATCGCTCCGAAACCTGATTTAACCGTCCCGTCGCCACTCCGCCAGCTCCTGATCTTCCCCTCCTGGGAGGGGTTAGGGGTGGGTTCCCTACACCCATCACCCCACACCCCACACCCCGTAAACCTTTTAAGGCTGTTTGTCACCCCGTCAGCATCTCCCCACACTTCCCACCCTCCCCACACTTCCCACCCTCCCTCTAATTATGGGTATTCAACCTGACTTGATATTATAGGTTTTGGAGTCCAGTTTTGTGTAAGTTGTGGGAGTTATTTCTCCGGTAATTTCTCAACAACCGTGGCTTGTTGATGTTAGTTTGCTTGTATAGCAATCCGTGTAGGAATTGTGAGAATTTTGATCCCATATTCCCTGTTCCGGTGATCCGCTGTTCCCTGTTCCCTTTGCTATATTCATACTTATGCATTTTTGTCAATGCTGAGGTGATAATTAGATCTACAGGTTGCCACCTGGCATCAGAAGAACTATCTATGATGCCAGTAGATATTTGGCATTTTGGCAGTCATTTTACTTCGGCTGGAGATAATATATAGGTTTACCGTTTAGTAAAGTGTTTTTACTGTTTCAATTTAGTGTTTTTACGGTTTCACTGAGGCTCAGAGGTCGGTGACAATCGAACTCAAAGTGGTTAGGATAGAAATTTCGTCAGGGGGAGTAACATCATCATTATTGGTAACGCCCACTTTATTAAAACGGTCGTTGACTTATATCAGGTCATGATACGAACTTCGACCCAGCTAAAATTTGGCATCGTCTTCTGTCAAGCATCTGGATCATACTTGATCCGAGCTACAGGAAATGATCCAACGCTTAAATCTAATCCAACTCAGAATCCTCAAGGGATTCAGCTTTGCTGACGCTGTGGGAGCGCATCTGGACATAGCTTCCTGATTGTACCCAAAGGAGCATACCCATTCAACTTCTTGAATGCCATCCAGCAGTGCCCAGAAGTCTGCCCTATCCATTGCTCCACCGCCAATCCGGTACAGGAGATTGTAGCTAAAATTCAACAGATGAAGGGCTAAGGGGGTAAGGGGGTTTTTTTTAGCGGTAAGCTATTTCCGTGTCTGTTGCACCAGAGACGGAAAATAATGGTATTGATAAATTTATCACTATTTTCTTCAGGTTTTTTACCATATAGCAACTGCCAGGAAATTTATGTAAACTAAACTACAACTGCCAGGAAATTTATGTAAAATAAACTACAAAAATCTGGGGAGATAAGCCAAAGCCTGGAAATTAACTAAAACTCATCCCCTTGTTTATATCTATAAAAAATTTAAATCATTTCTGACTTCTACTTAATCATTTCTGATTTATAGTTAAACAACATCTGTGTTGTATATAAAATAAAGTAAAGAAAGATGACCTCCTATGAGGAAAATTTTCTAAACTAGTAGTATCAGCCCCGATTGAGCTTTGCTCACGCTTTGCGATCGAGTTGATAGCTCAATGAAGGGGAGAAACGAATTGCTAGGCTAGAGTTAAGAGAATGGCATATTCGTTGAGGTTGTCATAAGGTGACGTTGTCATAGTCGCGAACAGGCTAAGCCTTGAGTTAAGGCTAGTTCAGCAACTGCCACAACTTCAGGTGCTTCATCGGACTTTTCACAATCCCATTGAACAATCCCATTGAGGCAGAAAACCCTCAGTACTCCCCTTGGAAGTCAACCTCAGGAGAAGCATCCTATGGTCATCACTGCTCCAGAAAAACCCCCACCATCTGCCAAAGACTGTGCTAAAGACAAAGCCTTCGTCCTCTGGTTTGAGGAAGTTGGTATTGCCGATATCGCCATAGTCGGTGGAAAGAATGCCTCTTTGGGGGAAATGATCCGACAACTTACACCAGTAGGAGTTAGAGTCCCCACTGGCTTCGCTACTACAGCCTATGCCTATCGATACTTTATTGAGAAAGCTGGGTTAGAAGCCAAGCTGCGTCAGGGATTCTCTGACCTGGATGTGGAAGATGTCAATAACTTGCGACAACGGGGGATGCAAGCGAGAAGCTTAATCCTCAATACGCCATTCCCAGAAGAACTAGCCAATGCGATCGCGCAAGCATACCAACAACTATGCCAACGCTATGGGAATGATCCCCAGGAATTCTGTGAGCAGTTTGAGCCAAATTATCGGGACACTTGCCTACAGTCAAATTACAATACAGATGTAGCAGTTCGTTCCAGTGCCACCGCTGAGGACTTACCTGATGCTAGCTTTGCTGGTCAACAGGAAACCTATCTAAACGTCCACGGAGTAAAAGCGGTTTTAGAAGCGTGTCACAAATGCTTTGCGTCCCTTTTTACCAACCGTGCCATCTCCTATCGAACTGTTAAAGGCTTTGACCATTTTGATGTTGCTCTGTCTGTCGGTGTCCAGAAAATGGTGCGCTCAGACCTAGCGTCGTCTGGTGTGATGTTCTCCATCGACACCGAAACCGGATTTAAAAATGCCGCTTTAGTAACAGCAGCTTACGGTTTGGGTGAAAACGTTGTCCAAGGAGCAGTCAACCCTGATGAATACCTAGTGTTCAAGCCGACTCTCCAAGATGGCTATCGCCCTATCCTAGACAAACGTCTAGGCAGCAAAGAAGTCAAAATGGTCTATGATGACGGCGGGAAACTGACGAAAAATATATCAGTGCCGCCATCAGAACGGGGAAAATACGCGATCAATGATGAGGAAATTCTTACCCTAGCCAAGTGGGCTAGCATCATTGAAGACCACTATTCCCAGGTGCGGGGTAGCTACACCCCCATGGACATTGAGTGGGCCAAAGACGGGAAAACCGGTGAACTCTTTATTGTTCAAGCCCGTCCGGAAACTGTACAATCCCAGAAATCTGCCAATGTTATTTGTCATTATCAACTCAAAGGTGATGTAGAGACATTGCAGGCAACGTCTGTGCTAGCCACCGGTCGCGCTGTCGGTGAAATGATTGGTCAAGGCAAAGCAAGGGTAATTCTGGATGTGAACAAGATTGACCGTTTCCAAGCCAAAGAGGTATTGGTCACGGACAAGACAGATCCGGATTGGGAACCTATCATGAAGAGAGCGAGTGCTATCGTCACTAACCAAGGAGGTCGCACTTGTCACGCTGCCATCATTGCCCGTGAGATGGGTATCCCCGCGATTGTGGGTTGTGGCAATGCCACTAACCAGTTGAAGACAGGCCAAGCCGTGACGGTTTCCTGTGCAGAAGGAGATGAAGGCAAGGTTTATCAAGGGTTAGTGCCCTTTGAGGTGCAAGAAACCCCCCTTGACAACCTACCGCGCACCCGCACCAAAATCATGATGAATGTGGGGAACCCAGAGAAAGCTTTTAGTCTATCTTCTCTTCCCTGCGATGGGGTGGGGTTAGCCCGGTTTGAGTTCATCATTGCCAATCACATTAAGGCACACCCGATGGCGTTGATTCACTTCGATGAACTCGAAGATCCATCCGTCAAGGAAGAAATTGCCCAGCTGACAGCATTGTATGACCATAAACCTGACTTCTTTGTGGATAAACTAGCCAACGGGATTAGCATCATCGCTGCTGCTTTCTATCCCAAACCAGTTATCGTCAGGATGTCAGATTTCAAGAGTAATGAATACGCTAATCTCTTGGGGGGTCAACAGTTTGAACCCAGGGAAGAGAACCCGATGCTAGGATGGCGAGGGGCGTCTCGTTACTGTGATGAAATCTACCGGGAAGCCTATGGTTTGGAATGTAAGGCACTCAAACGGGTACGGGATGAGATGGGACTCACAAACGTTATCCCCATGATTCCCTTCTGTCGCACCCCTGATGAAGGTCGCCGGGTGCTGGCGGAAATGGAAAAACATGGCTTGAAGCGAGGGGACAATGGGTTACAAGTCTATGTGATGTGTGAAATCCCCAGTAATGTCATCCTAGCCGACGAGTATAGCCAAATCTTTGACGGCTTCTCGATCGGTTCTAATGACCTCACTCAATTAACCCTAGGCTTAGACCGTGACTCTGCTTTAGTTGCCCATATCTTTGACGAACGCAACGAAGCAGTGAAACAGATGGTGCGGATGGTGATAGAAAAAGCCAAGAAAAATGGTCGCAAGATTGGTATTTGTGGTCAAGCACCAAGTGACTATCCGGAATTTGCCTGCTTCCTAGTGGAGTTGGGAATTGATTCCATCAGCTTGAACCCTGACTCGGTACTAAAGACACTTCTGGATATCGCCAAGGTAGAAGGAGTAAATTAGTGTCCCGCTATTAGGTGTTAAGAGTGTTAGGTATTAAGAAATCTACATTACACCTAACCAAATACCTCAATGTTTTCCCCCATAGAGATGACTAGAATCTCGTCGCATTTAGGGGCAAGTTGCAAGTAGCTTCTAGGTTCAAAACGTCTCCGGTGCGCTTGACCCATTAAGAATTAAATTCGCCACGGGTCGCACCGCAACGATGCCGAGTTTGGTGATTGATGTCGCCTACTTGTTGATCAACAATCGCAGATGACCTTGGAGGAAGGATGAGTTAATAGCAATAAATTCTCATGTAATTCCAAATCAAAAATTACATTACAAAACTTTAAGATACGCCAAGGCTCTAGGGATTAACTGGTCCGAAACCATAGAAAAACCTTGGCTAACCATAAAGTTGACGTTCAATCAAGGCTTGTTTGTTTAAGAAATATAAAATAGGAGGAATTGGGGATGATAGCTCCAGAGAAATATAAATAAAATCTAAAGATTAGAAAATAAATCAAGAATGGGTAATTAAATAGAACAAATTCCACCATTTTTGATTTTCCGAAGTTTATCAAATGTAGATGAGCTGAAATCACTAGTTCTCTTGCTGTCAGCTCAAGGGAAAAACCATGCTAGCCATAACTATGGGTGAAACCACCCGTAATAGCTACTAGCTAGATGTCTTCGGGCTTGTGGTATCGCTAATCAGGGTTTCTTGAATGGCACAGCTCACGGGTAAACAGGATCCACAGACAGCAGTGGAACAAGTGAAAGCTTGACAAGCCTATAAAAGGGTGCATTTTAAGACAATTTTTTTTCAATCCATACTATAAAGGGTGTTGACATGTTAACAAAAATTAACGAAACCATCAAACCAACCTTTGCCGTAGTCTGGCAAACGCTATCATCTGTGCTCCTTGGGATTGCCCATAATTTCCAAGCTATAAAAACCAGGTTTTCAGGAATCTTCTTTAACGAGGTCAACCTAGATTTGATATCTGAGGAAGAAAATTGTGAACCCAACCCAGTCATAAAGGTGTCAATGTTGACTAATGCTGGCTTGGGCAATGTGCCGTACTACTGCTTCTTTTGGAAAGGTTGAAGCAGTGCAAGTAGGCCATGGGTATTAAAGGGTGCATTTTAAGACAATTTTTTTTCAATCCATACTATAAAGGGTGTTGACATGCTAACAACAATTAACGAAACCATCAAACCAACCTTTGCTGTAGTCTGGCAAACGCTGTTATCTGTGCTAGTGGGGATGGCCCATAATTTCCAAGCTATCAAAAGCCGGGTTTCAGGCATCTTCTTTAACCAGGCCAACCTAGATTTGATATCTGAGGAAGACAATTGTGAACCCAACCCAGTCATAAAGGTATCAATTTTGACTAATGCTGGCTTGGGCAGTGTACCGTACTACTGCTTCTTGTGGGAAGAACGTAAACTTTACTGATTCCACCTAGTCCAGGCTGGCAGAAATAAGTCACCACTTTCATCTACAAAGGTCGGAGCTGGTCCTACACGCTTATTTCGCTGTCCCCTGTACTAGTACTAAGTTTCCTTGACAGTATACTACATTATAGCAATTAACGAGAATCCCTGCCTTCTGAAGGTAGGGATTCTCGTTAATTCCTGGATTAATTGCACATTAATTTCATCTGGCCATCTCCCGATCTGGCCATCTCCCGATCTGGCCATCTGGATCTGTAGCCTTACTTTCACGAATTTGTATTGCTTGGATAGCGCCATAGCTGATTAGGGGGTAAGCTGAGAATGAGCTGTTGGTGTAACCAACGGTGTGTTAACTGTGGTCTACTGATTGGTCTACGGATTGGTCTACGGATTTGAAAACTGCGATCAAACGGCATTAACCCTTTCAGTGATGGAGGTGGCAAACTAGAAGAAATGGATTTAAGTAGGGGAGTTGATCTTGGCACCTAAGATAGAGCCTCTATGGGCAGCACAACATGACCAACAGAGAAAGGACGTTCTGATGAAGCGTAAAAATCAAGACATGTTAGCACTGGTGTGGCGAAGTACTATTGTTTTGTCATTCTTCCTGTTGCCTGTTGGCCTTGGCAGTGCCCAATCCATCGAAAGTGACCCTCCAAAACAGATAGTCGCTCAGGGCTCAAGTCAAAAGCAAGTTCAAACTGATGCGAATCTTAGCTTTCAGCGGGTGACGCTCCTGTCTAATGTTTTGCTGATTGTGCTGGTGACTCTGGTACTGCTACTGGTGGCTGCGATCGCAGCGTTGTGGCTGCTAAGAAGGTCTGTGATTCGTGAGGTTGCCCAAATCGTGAGAGCTCACCTCAATGAACTGACTGACTTGGAAGATAGGATTGCCAGTGCCAATAAAAATGTTCAAAGTATCCTCGAAAAAACTGAAGACATTGCCTTGGAGCTAGATCAGCAGGCGGCAGAGTTTAAACAAGACCTAAGTGTTAAACGAGAAAATCTATCTAAGCTGCTATCCAAATTGTCTCAGTCCCAGCAACAGGCATTAACGACAATCAAGACGCAAAAAAACGATACTCAACAAGAGCTAGAACAATTAGAGACTGACTTGGCATCAAGACTGTCTAAACTCGAGCAAGACGCTAAAAAGCAACGGGATAGTTTTCTGAAGTATCTAGAAAACTTAAGCGCTGAGTTTGCCCCCCAATTATCTGAACTAAAGGGGGATGTGCAAGGCCAGAAAGAGACAATCCTGAAGAAACTGAATCAATTAGAGACTGAGTTTGGCTCCGAATTGTCTGACCTGAAAGAAACTGCGGCAAACCAAAAGGACTTAACTTTAAAAGATTTCGAAAAATTAGGTGCTGAATTTATTCCAGAATTATCTAAAATCCAGGCGGATGTGCAAGGCCAGAAAGAGATAATACTGAAGAAACTGAACCAATCAGAGACTGAGTTTGGCTCCGAACTGTCTGAATTGAAAGCCAAGGCTCAAAAACAAAGCGAAGATTACCTGCAAACCCTAGAAAAATCAAGGGCTGACTTTGCTCCTCAACTATCTGAACTTCAGGGGAATGTACAAGAACATAAGGATAAAGTCCTGCAGCAACTAAATCAATCAGAGTCTGATTTTGCTGTTGAACTGTCTGAGCTTAAGGCAAAGGCTGATAAAGAAAGGAACAGTTACCTCAAGAATCTAGAAAAACTCACCTCTGATTTTGCTCCTCAACTATCCTTACTCGAAGCAAATGTCCAAGGGCATCAAGATAAAGTATTGGAGAAACTGAACCAATCAGAGACAGAGTTTGCCTCAAAATTGTCTGAACTTGAAGCCAAGGCTCAACAGCAACGGGATTTAATCCTAGAAAATATAAAACAGCTAGAGACAGAGTTTACTCCTCAGCTATCTGACATTAAGGTGGATGCTGAACAAAAAGCTCAACAGAAAATCGATTTAGCTCTTCAGAAGCTAGAACAATTAGGAAATGACATTACTGAACAACTTTCAAAATCCCAGTCGAAGATTGAAGGGCAAATCGATCAGACTCTCCAGCATCTGAAAGAGCTAGAGGCTAACTTAAACACTCAGGTTTCTGATTCTCAATCAGGAATTAAAACCCAAAAGGCTCAGACCATTCAGAGTCTGGAACAATTAGAAACAGAGGCTAAAACTCAACTTTCTGATTTACAGTCGGACATTCAAAAGCGAAAAGATATAATCCTTCAAAATCTGGACAAATTGGAAACCACCTTGGCTGCTCAGCTGTCTGAGGTGGAATCTGATGCTCAAACCGAGAAGGAGAAGATTATACAACAACTAGCAGAGATTTCCCCAACATCCATTGCAGAAGCTGCTCTGTCTGAAGTGCTGCAAAACACTCAAACTCTGACGGAACAATTAGAACGCCTCAAATCGAACCATCCTAAGTTGTTCTTGAATCCAGATGACTATGTGAATCAGGGCAATAGTCTATTCTCTCAAGGGCAGTATCAAGATGCGATCGCTTCCTATGATCAAGTTCTTGACCTTCAACCGAATAACCCTGATATTTGGTACCAGCGAGGTATGGCACTATGGGAATTACAGCAGTATCAAGATGCGATCGCTTCCTATGACAAAGTAATTGAAATCAAGCCAGATGACCCAGATAGCTGGTATCAACGAGGTTTGGCTTTAATGGAACTGCGGCGGTATGAAGGAGCAGTGGTTGCTTTTAATAAGGTGGTTAAACTCAGGCCAGACCACTACAAAGCTTGGTTAAACCGGGGCATGACCCTAAGACGGTTGAGACGCTACGAAGATGCGATCGCTTCCTATGACAAAGCCCTAGAAATTCAGCCAAATTATCATCAAGCTTGGGTTGACCGAGGAGTCGCACTAGGCATGCTACAAAAGCATGAAGAGGCGTTTGGATCCTTCGACCAAGCTGTCCAAGTTCAGCCAGATGATACAGTAGCCTGGTTGAATCGAGGCATGGCTCTAGATGTATTAGAAAGATACCAAGAAGCTGTTGCCTCTTTTGACAAGGCTATTGAATTAAATCCCGACTCCCATAAAGCCTGGAATTACAGAGGTTCTACCTTAGTCAAGCTAGAACAGAATGATCAGGCATTGGAAAGCATTAATCGGGCTTTGGAGATTCAACCTGAGTATGCTGCTGGTTATTATAACAAAGCAATCGTTTATTCTTGGCAGCGTCAAGTGACCTTAGCTGTGGAAAACCTAGAGCAGGCGATTGAGCTAAATCCAAGGTATCGGGAAGAGGCCAGTAATGACCCGGATTTTGAGGCTATTTCAGAAGATGATCGGTTCTGGCAGTTGATTGGAGGCTAGAATCCGTGACATAGCAGGAAATAAACTTGCGTCAAGATATTTCTAAAATCCCAGATCATACAGCATGGTAGACCTGACCCCAAATCCTAGTTTCAGTTTGACTATTTGCTTAACATACCCCAACCGTGCCGGGATGTTAGCCAGCGTAACTCAAGCGATCGCATCTGTTGGCGGTCAATTGGGAGAAATTATGGTGGTCGAGAAAACTCGGAAAATTGCTACTCGTGAGATTACCGTAGATGCAGCTAGCAGTGAACACGCTGAACAGATTGTACAAGCGGTTAAGGAAGTTCCCGATGTCCAAATCCTAAATGTCTATGACCGCACCTTCAACCTCCATCGCGGTGGCAAAATCAGTGTCAACAGTAAAATCCCCCTCAAGCATCAATCTGAATTGGCTATGGCTTACACTCCTGGTGTGGGTAGGATTTGTAAAGCGATCGCATCTGACCCACAACAGCTCTACTCCTTTACCATTAAAAGCAACATGGTTGCTGTGGTCACCGATGGCAGTGCAGTGTTGGGGTTGGGTAACTTAGGGCCAGAAGCGGCTTTGCCAGTGATGGAAGGTAAAGCAATGCTGTTCAAAGAATTTGCTGGTATTGATGCTTTTCCTATCTGCCTAGCTACCCAAGATACGGATAAGATTGTGGAAACCGTTAAAACTATCGCACCGGTTTTTGGTGGTATTAACTTAGAAGATATCAGTGCTCCCCGTTGCTTTGATATTGAAGCCAGACTCCGGCAGGAGTTAGATATTCCAGTCTTTCACGATGACCAGCACGGTACCGCTATTGTCACCCTTGCTGCCTTGACCAATGCCCTGAAGCTAGTCAAGAAATCCCTAGAAGAGGTAAGAATTGTTATTAATGGAGCTGGCGCTGCCGGTATGGCAGTTGCCCGGTTACTCCGTAAAGCTGGTGCAGGTGTAATTTGGATATGCGACTCCCAAGGCATTATTTCTACTAAACGCCCTAACTTGACTGAGCAAAAGCAAGAATTTGCTGTGGATGCTTCGGGTACTCTGGCTGGTGCCATTGGCAATGCCGATGTGTTTATTGGCGTCAGTGTACCTGGGGTTCTCACCCCAGACATGGTCAGGTCGATGGCAAACAAGCCCATTGTCATGGCTATGGCTAATCCTATCCCGGAAATTCAGCCAGAATTAGTAGTAGATGATGTAGCAGTAATGGCTACAGGTCGTAGTGACTATCCGAATCAGATTAATAATGTTCTGGCTTTTCCAGGGGTTTTTCGTGGCGCTATAGATTGTCGGGCGTCAACCATTACCGTCAATATGTGTCTCGAAGCAGCTTTTGCGATCGCATCCCTGATTAATCCCAGTGATTTAGATCGAGAACATATCATTCCCTCCGTATTTGATGAGCGAGTCGCTCCTGCGGTTGCTGCTGCGGTGCAAAGGGCAGCACGTCAGGATGGTGTAGCATGCCATTAAGTACTTGTATTTCGATAATTTCATGATTGAGCTCTAGAAATTAGCTATTCTGATCGCATTTAATCTATTTTTTGAGGCAGGACTGATGATTGTAACCACTACTGATGTTATTCAAGGTGCGATTGTTGAAGAGTATTTGGGCATTGTCACTGCTGAGGTAGTTTACGGCACCAATGCACTGCGGGATTTCTTTGCCGGTATTCGAGATTTAATTGGGGGACGTACTGGCAGTTATGAAAAAGTCTTTGAAAGAGGACACCAAGAAGCCCTCAAAGAATTGAAGCAACGTGCCTCAGAACTAGGAGCAGATGCTGTGATTGGCATTGCTATGGATACTGGCACAATTAACGTTGATGAAAAGGGGGTGCTGCTACTGATTACCGCGACTGGCACAGCCATCAAAATCAAGAATTAAGGGTTGGTTGACAGTTGACGGTGAACCGTCAACTGTTAATTACCTCAATCTGCTAAATTTACTTGACAACTCATACTCGTTACGACTACGATTAAATAGTAACAACCATAAAGGAATGAGTCAGACAAGATGGTTATCAATCAAGTACCCGACGTAGTATTTAAGACCAGAGTCAGAGATGAGTCAGTTCCTGGACCCAATCCCTTCCGCTGGCAAGACCGCACTACACAGGAAATTTTTGGCGGTAAGCGTATCGTGCTATTTTCCCTTCCTGGTGCCTTTACACCCACCTGTTCATCAACCCACTTACCCCGCTATGAAGAACTCTATGACGAGATCAAAGCACAAGGGGTTGATCAAGTGATCTGCTTATCTGTCAACGATGCCTTCGTGATGTTCCAGTGGGGCAAACAGCAAGGGGTTCAGAATATCTTCTTGCTACCCGATGGTAATGGGGAATTCACCCGCAAAATGGGGATGTTGGTAGAAAAAGATAATCTCGGTTTTGGTATGCGTTCTTGGCGCTACTCTATGGTGGTAGATGACGGTAAGATTGAAAAAATGTTTGTAGAACCAGGCTATGAAGATAACTGCCCTACTGATCCCTTCGAGGTCTCAGATGCAGATACCATGCTGGCATACTTGAAGTCAGCTAAAAAGTAACATCCCTCCAACCTTAGTTAAAGCTTTACCAGTAGAGGCGTTACCGGCAATGCCTCTACTGTTGATTCAGTTTGGTGTGTAAGTCCTGATCATCGTTGATTTATAGTAATCAAAGTCAAGGTTAAGACATATTTCTGTTTCATCCTCCAAAGCTCGGAAGCTCCCTTTAAACCAAAATACTATGCCCTAAACTATACTTCCGTTGCTATAGTTGATAGTTAAACAAAAATCATTACCTTGGTAGATCACTAAAATTTTCCGTCCGACGCCTATTGCGCCTATCTACCAAAAATAAGTAATCTTTCCACGGAATAGTAATTCAGAAGTTTGGGAGAGTTATGAGCTACGATTTTGATTTATTCGTTATTGGTGCAGGTTCCGGAGGAATTGCTACAGCTAGACGAGCCGCAGAATATGGGGCAAAAGTGGGCATTGCAGAATTTGACCGTTTAGGTGGAACTTGCGTAAATCGTGGCTGCATTCCTAAGAAGCTGATGGTTTATGCCTCCCATTTTCCTGATCAATTTGAAGAGGCACAGGGATATGGCTGGAGTAAGGTACACAGTACCCTGGACTGGACAACAATGATCACAGCAGTCAATCAGGAAACAGAACGCCTCAATGGCATTTACCAACGTATGTTGGATAACTCCAAAGTGGAACTGTTTCAGGGTTATGCTAAGTTCGCGGATTCCCACACCATAGAAATTGGCGGACGCAAAGTAACTGCACAGAAAATCTTGATTGCAGTGGGAGCACATCCGGTCAAGCCCGATATTCCTGGAATTGAACACGCGATTACCTCTGATGATATCTTCCACCTTAAGGAACAACCGAAGCGGATCGTGATTCTTGGGGGTGGCTATATTGGTGTCGAGTTTGCCTGTATTCTCAATGGCTTAGGCTCTGAAGTCACAGTGGTTATTCGTCGTGATCAGATTTTACGGGGATTTGATGCTGAAATCGGTTCCGAGATTCAACAAGCCATGGAGAAGCATGGGATTCGCGTGCTAAATAACAGTAGGATCATCGCTATTGAAAAGACATCAGCCGGTCTGAATGTAACGGTACAAGGACAATCACAAACAACTATAATTGCTGATGCCGTGAGTTTAGCTGCCACAGGTCGTATACCCAATATCCAGAATCTAGGTTTAGAGAATACTGAAGTAGCAATTCAAAACGGTGCGATCGCAGTCGATAAGTACAGTCTTACCACAGAAGACCATATCTTTGCCGTAGGGGATTGTACTAACCGCATGAACTTAACTCCCGTTGCGATTAATGAAGGTCGTGCCTTTGCCGATACTGTATTTGGTGGCAAATCCCGGATCATGAGCTACGAGAATGTCCCAACCGCAATTTTTACCACACCCGAAGCAGCTACTGTTGGTCTAAGTGAGGCCGAAGCACGGGAGAAATATGGGGATGCGGTAAAAGTCTATCGTTCTCGGTTCAGACCGATGTACTATATCCTACCCGGTCGGGATGAAAAAACCCTGATGAAGTTAGTGGTTGACCAAAACACTGACAAAGTCTTGGGTGCTCATATGGTAGGAGACCATGCAGCAGAGATTATTCAAGGAATTGCGATCGCATTGAAAACCGGAGCTACCAAAGCTAACTTTGATGCTACTGTTGGCATTCATCCCAGTTCTGCAGAAGAGTTTGTCACAATGCGGTGACATACTCCCACACTGACTCGTTGAGTTCAGTGTGGGCTTCTTGCCAACTCCACCTATCGGTATCGGCTTTCGCCGACGCTGCGCGAACGGATACGTAGGCTTGCTTTATTAACGACACGGTCAGAAGTTACCCCAGCGAGCAATCCCTCGCTGGGGCAGCCTTTATGGTTAGTCGGTTATGGGTAAAGGGTTAAAACTTTATGATTAAGGCCAGAGACGAAACCTTAGGAGAGGGTCGCCTTTATGGTAACTTTAAACACTCATGGCGTAGCATTGAGATGTGGGGCTTCTTTTGCCGGACAGCTTTTTCTAAATACAGTTGTAACTAGGGCGTGTCCTCACGCCCTAATTTCGTACTATAGCGCTTTCAAATCAGATGTGAAAATTTAATTGATAAAAATCTTAACAATATGTGTAACAAACTGCCCATTGACTTGAGACTAGTGCTATAGATCTCCATAACTGTTTGCCTGATGGATGCAAGTGCGTTTCCGTAGCCGCTCGTACCGAGCATCCCGTAGCATCCCTTACGGAATCACTAATATATAGCAATTCAAGTCACCAATGCTACAAATAAGGTATTATTTATAAGTTATTAAATACTTTTAGTTCTCAATATCAACACTACTGAATCAGAATAAATCCTAAAAAAGCCCCTAGAACTGTATTATCAGGAAGGAATAGCTGCGCCAAGAAACTCAATACATCTGAGTTAAACATCAGCATCTAGTGGTAGAAAGCCCAAGTTTCCCCATGTCATCTTTACAAAAATTAGAAAAATTCGTCAAAATACCTAATAAAGTTAAAACCCGCCGCATTCTTTGGTTTGAACGATTAATGGCGATCATCGCCTTGATTAACCTGCTCTTGGTATTCTTTGACCTCAGCTATATCCCCTTAAGGGATTTTTGGCTACATCACAAAATTCAGGTATTTAGCTTTACCATTGGTCCGATCAAATACAAAGGCTTTCCCGTTTCGATTCCCATTCCTGATATCACTCCGCTCTACGACCCAGTTAAAGGTATTGAAGACAACCGAGATACTAAAAAATATTTGGACAAAGTTCATGAACTGGAAAACCAGATTAACAAGATAGGATTATCTTCTATAGAAGTAGAAAAAAAACTCAATTATCTGCGCGAACTTAGCTCAGAAATGATTGGCACCAATCCTTTTCAAGTAGCAAATAAAACCGGAAAATTAGAAAAGATAAAAAATAAAATGCGTAAGCATATCCCCAATCATGACGATTCAGCAAAAGAGTCATTTAGTCAGTTTTGGACTCAAAAGTACTTAGCCAGCCATAGTCAAGAGGAAGGTTTGGGATTTTTTAACACCGAGATTAAACCTTTAATAGAAACTAACTATTACCGTCCAATTGGAGAAAATGGCGAATTCGTAGACCTATTCGGACTGATTGACTTCCCATTTTTTATCTTATTTAGTACGGAGTTTTTGGCTCGTACCTGGTTGATAAGTCGCCGTCACACTGGACTCAAGTGGCAAAATGCCATGCTGTGGCGCTGGTATGACATATTTTTGCTAATACCCTTATGGCGGTGGTTACGAATTATTCCCGTTACCATTCGCTTAGGTCAAGCTAAATTAATAGACCTGAGTGTAATTACCAGAGAAATCCGCTCCGGATTTGTTGCCAGTATTGCTCAAGAGATGACGGAAGTGGTCGTGATTCAAGTTATTAACGAAGTTCAGGGCTCCATTAGCCGGGGTGAAATTACCAAATGGTTGTCTCAACAGGAAGTGCGCCCCTACATTGACCTTAATGACATTGATGAAGTGTCAGAACTCACCACCATCATGGTAAAGATGACAGTTGATCAAGTATTACCCAAAATTCGTCCTGATTTAGAGGCACTAATGAAACACTATGTGGACATGGGGCTTAAACAGTCCACACTTTATCAGGGACTTCAGAATGTACCAGGACTGGGACAATTCCAGAAGCAACTAACAGAGGAATTGGTGAAAAACATTTTTCAGGCACTCTATGATGGGATTAATACTCTCATACAAGAAGACCCAGTTGCCGACGAACTCCTGCAACACCTACTGAAAAATTTAAGGGAAGTCTTAGGGGCAGAAATTAAGACCAAGGATAGATTACAGGATATTCAGTATTTGATCACAGCTTGGTTAGAGGAATTCAAAATAAATTATGTCCGGCGCTTATCTGAAGAAGACTTAGATAAAATCTTAGATGAAACCAGATCAATTCGTCAAAGATTTCAGTAATAACAGTATTTAAATAAAGTTAATTTTATTCCAAAAATTATTTATAATTTTTATTATAGGCGGATATATAGTTTGATTGACAGTAAAACCATTAAATTGATAATGAAAAATAAAAAAATATAGAAATTGAAAAAATAAACATTTTTTTGATAAAAATTGTAAATAGTCAGAGATCATCATACAGTTTGACCAAATAATGTCCATAAGCTAAAATACTTATTGATCAACAAAAACCAAGTTGACTTCTAGGGTCAGCTTGCTCTGCTGGAAAAGGGCTGTGAAGTGGGAAAGTGCCGACGCACCAGACACCAAGCAGGGATTAGACGTCAAAACTCCCCATGTTCAAGTTTTGATCAGGCAAGCATTTGAGCTGCTAATTGCGTTAGCTTCCGGCAAAATTAATCCCACACCTAATGCTGCGCATTAGGTGTGGGATTAATTTTGCACAGGGTATGCATGGAATTGCTATAATATATGTACTGGTAAACAAAGCCGAACGCGCCCCGCGTGGCCTACGGCCTTAAATGCTGGTTTGTCAGCAAAACACTCTTAAAAAAAAGACCAAGAAAACAGAGCGGCAGCGATGCAGAGGTGCGACCCGTGGCGAATTTAATTCGCCTACGGAAAACGCACCATTACGGTCTTGGGGGTTTCCCCCACTCGCTATTGCATCAAGAGAGGGCAGTCCGTTCTTAAAGCCCAGCGCCTCCTAAGGGATGCCCGGATTGGCGCTTGTTGCCTACACTGAACTCGTTCGCGGAGCGGCTCTGTAAGAGCAGAGTGAGTGTAGGAGCTGTCACAGTCTTCGAGCCCATGACCTTGTGAACAATAGCTCAGGACCAGTAACTAGAGATTGGGCTTGTGCTAACTAGATGTGCAGAAGCTTTTGGGCGGTTAGACTTCTTGGAAAAGATTTTGCCATGAAGTGGGTTGACCCCACTTTTTTTATTGGATTGGTGCCATGACTCATCCCCTGATTCCACAACTAATCGATTTGGCAACGCCATTGGCTCAAGATTTAGGATTAGAGATTGTAGAGGCTCTCTTCCAGACCAACAGACGCCCACCCGTGCTGCGTGTCTATATCCGCAACCCCATCCGTGACACTAGCTTGGATGACTGTGAACGCATGAGTCGTGCTTTAGAAGCTCAGTTAGATGCTAAGGACATCATTTTAGACACCTACGTTTTGGAAATTTCCAGTCCTGGGATCACACAGGACTTAAGCACAGACCGAGAATTCATTTCTTTCAAAGGGTTTGGTGTGATTGTTCAGACATCTGAACCCTATCAGGGGCAGCAAGAGTGGCGCGGGAAGTTAATTCGCCGGGATGAGAGCGGAGTTTATCTCAATCTCAAGGGTCGTGCGTTTGCCATTCCCCGTCAGCTCGTGTCCAGAGTAAAACTGGATGATGGGGGTTAAATTTTTCTTGAAGGTTGCTAGGGGGGCAGCACTTGTTAAAGACAATGGCTCGACTATAGATCTACAAGTGCTTCTCCCCTACAAGCTTCAAGGCTGAGGATTGAAGTTGAACTTGATTTACTTTAAATCCCAAGACAATTGCCATGGATAGATTTAAGACGGAGATTTGCTGATGTCTATAGTTAGTTTGCCTGGACTTAAGGCAATGATAGAAGAAATTAGTCAAAGCCACAATTTACCTAGGTCTGCAGTTCAACAGGCATTAAGAGAAGCACTGCTAAAAGGGTATGAGCGCTATCGCCGTTCTCAACGGCTAGACCAACGATTTCATTTTGACGAAGAATATTTTGACAACTTTGAAGTGGATCTTGATATTGAAGAAGAAGGCTTCCGGGTTTTGTCTACCAAAACCATTGTCGAAGAGGTACAAAATAGTGACCATCAAATTTCTCTCAAAGAAGTCCAGGAAGTTGCCTCTGAAGCACAATTGGGAGACTCAGTGGTTTTGGATGTGACTCCAGACCAAGGAGAGTTTGGTCGCATGGCAGCGATTCAAACCAAGCAGGTGCTCTCTCAAAAACTCCGAGACCAGCAGCGTAAGCTGATTAAGGAAGAGTTTCAAGACCTAGAAGGAACCGTTCTGCAATCTCGATCACTAAGGTTTGAGCAGCAGTCTGTGATTATGGCGCTCAGCAGTGGTTTTGGTCGGCCAGAGGTAGAAGCCGAATTGCCCAAGCGGGAACAGCTACCTAATGATAACTATCGCATTAACTCCACCTTTAAGGTTTATCTCAAAAAAGTCCGGGAAGGCCCTCACCGTGGTCCTCAGCTGGTGGTATCCAGAGCGGCAGCTGGTTTAGTGGTCTATCTGTTTGCCAACGAAGTCCCAGAAATAGAAGATGAGGTGGTCAGGATTGTCGCAGTGGCACGGGAAGCTAATCCTCCTTCTCGTCATGTCGGACCAAGAACTAAAATTGCTGTAGATACCCTGGAGCGAGATGTGGATCCGGTGGGAGCTTGCATTGGTGCTAGAGGTTCCCGCATTCAAGTTGTGGTGAATGAATTACGAGGTGAAAAAATCGACGTAATTCGTTGGTCTCCTGACCCATCTACCTATATTGCCAACGCTCTTAGCCCAGCCCAAGTGGATCAGGTGCTACTAGTCAATCCAGAAGAACGTCAAGCTCATGTTTTAGTCGCAGAAGACCAGCTGAGTTTAGCTATAGGCAAGGAGGGACAAAATGTTCGCCTTGCCGCCCGCCTTACGGGTTGGAAGATTGACATTAAAGATGCTGCGGAATACAAAAAAGACACTACAGACATCTCTAAACAGGATACCCTAGAAGAAGATGATGTCGATAGCAATGAGTTAAAGGAAGATTACGAACAAGGAGTAGAAACACCAGAAAATGTGCTTGATGCTGAGCCAGTGCTTGATTTGAGTACTCAAGAAGAAGAATGAGGAATTTTAGGGGTTAACCCTGAGGTGAAGAAAGTTTGGCCAAGGTTGAAAATGGTAATGGTATAAAATAATACCCTTAAGCTTGTCGGTTTAGAATGGTAGTGGGGTGCGCGGTATCGGCTGTGGTCAAGAATTCTTTGACAGTTTTCTTCCAAACCAATGACTTATTCAATCCTTCCACTTCTGCTGGGTTACTCTACCCCCTCCTACCCCCTACCTGGGGTGTGGGGTGTGGGGTGACCGGGTGTGGGGTGTGGGGTGACCGGGTGTGGGGTAGGCTGTTCACTTTGTGCGATGGCCATAGCTTAAACTTCATCCACTTTTTGTCTGATAGTATGAGACAGTGTATCTCTTGCATGATATCCATTCTGGGCGTTATCGCCGTACACGATCCCGGGGAAAAAGGCCCATAATAAACAGCCTACCCCCTACCCCCTACTCCCGGTGGGTGTGATGATTTTCTTCTTGTGTTAGTCATCCGAATCTCAAGCGTGTGAGTATCTCTACTATAGTTTTTCATCTTCTGCTCACACCACCGGTTTCACACCACCGGTTAGCCCACACCCGTTTTACCGCCCTCTGGCATTGATTTTTCCTTTCATTTGGGTAAGTCAATCACTTAAACAGGGTGTTTGCCCAATCCCAAACGCCCTACAAGCCTCCATCTACCGTACCCTTTAAAGAAGACTTTTGAGATTTTCCAAACCGAAAACCCTTATGAAACCCAACTATCGACGTTGTCTTAGCTGCCGGAAAGTAGCACCAAAACAGGAGTTTTGGCGTATTGTCCGAGTCTATCCGTCACGAAAGGTACAATTAGATCAGGGTATGGGTCGTTCGGCTTACTTATGTCCTCAACTGAGTTGCCTAGCGGCGGCTCAAAAGAAAAACCGACTGGGGCGATCACTGCGTGCATCGGTGCCAAAAAATCTGTACGAAACTTTATGGCAGCGTTTAGCTACCATGCCAAGCAAACCCAATTTAGGTAATTAAAGGGTGAATCTAGCCGAAAAAGCTTCCATGTATGTTCGTCCGGCGAACATAAGTAATCGTTAGGATACAAAGGAAGTCATTAGTTCTATTGATGCTCTGGTTTCTTAAGGAGGTGAATTTACTTCGATTATACGCTAGCTACCTTTAAAGGCATACGCGCTGATTAGGCGGTTTAACCGAACCGTCAAGGTTGAATGCTGCTTGGCTTTTTTCACAGGAAAGAAGCACGCGATAATAGATAAACTTATCAAACTACCGTTGAGGTGAACACACCAACGAAAAAGCATGGATGGTTGATTATCTGTTGAGCATCGCTTATCTTATCGTTTAAGCTTTCCAATAAAGCTTGATAAAGTAAAAAGTCATTCGAGTAGTTGAGTATGGTTTAACAACAAGTAGGTACGACAGGGGAATAGTGCATGAACAGCGGCAAAGTCAGAATTTACGAATTATCACGGGAATTGAATTTGGACAACAAGGAAATTTTGAGCATCTGTGAAGGACTCAATATTGCAGTTAAAAGTCACAGTAGCACGATTACAGAATCGGATGCCCAACGGATTCGCACGACAGCCGAAAAATATTCTGACCAACTAGCAGCTGTAAGCAATACCGAAGGTGAGTCATCGGCAAATAAAGGTTCTAAGTTAAGCTCTGGTAAATTAATTCGACCTCCCAAAGGAGAGCGGAAGCAGCAAATTGTCGAGCTTCGTAAGCACAAACGCAGTTCTGGGAATACTTCTAGCCATAGAAGCAATCAAATGGCAATCCCACCCCAAGCCCCCATCAAGCCGACTGCTATACCCCCCCGTCAGCCTAGCACTCTCAATCGACCTAAGCAGGTCACTGAACAGGACACCAAGATTAAGCAGGATACTAAACCGGAACCAGCGGCTAAACCCGAACCAGCGGCTAAACCCGAACCAGCGGCTAAACTAGAACTAGCCCCTAAACCGGAACTAGCCCCTAAACCCGAACCAGCGGCTAAACCCGAACCAGCGGCTAAACCCGAACCAGCGGCTAAACCCGAACCAGCGGCTAAACCCGAACCAGCGGCTAAACCCGAAACAGCGGCTAAACCCGAACCAGCCCCTAAACCCGAACCAGCCCCTAAACCCGAACCAGCCCCTAAACCCGAACTAGCCGCTAAACCCGAACTAGCCGCTAAACCAGTCCAGAAGGTGTCACAGGATAGTACTGCCTCAGCTAAGGTTACAGAAAAACCAAAATTAACTGGGCCCCCTGTAAGACGATCACAACCAAAAACTCAGCCTGCTAAGGTTGAGCGACCGATCAAATCAAACCAAAAGGGTTCTTCGGGTTCAAAGCCAGTAAAGAGTCCAACTCCTAACAAATCCCCTGTTATCAATAAGCAGTCAACCCCTTCGGAAACATCACCACCAAAGCGTTCTAGTTCACCAAGACCGACCGTTCCTGAACTCCAGCGACCTCCAAAAAGAACCAAACCAGGTCTTGATAAAGACAATTCTCAAGTAGCAGCAATCGATGCTGACTCAAAGGCTCTGACAGATGATGTCTCTGATCAAGACACCAACACCTTAGTCAATGAATCCGAGGAACTGCTCAAAGAGGTCAAGCTCCGGCGACCATCTGTCCCCCGACCTGCTAAGAAGAAAGAGTGGGAGGCAGAAAATGGAGAAGAAGAAGACAAAGCCCAGAAGGGGAAATCTGCCAAACTCAAGCGGCGACCTAAAATGATTCTGGATGATGAAGATGATCTCGAAACAGAATCAGATCAAATCGATAACAAAATCGATGGTTCATTTTCAGTTAGTCTTTCTCTGGCTCGTCCTCCCAAACCAAAGTCTCTGCAAAAACAGCAAAGCCAAGCAAATACTGCGAGTGTTAGCCACAAGAAGAAGCCGGCTAAAACCAGTAGTAGCAACAAGTCCGATCATCGCGATCGCCGTCGTACACAGAAAACTCAGCCCAAACGCCCAGAACAAATTGTTTTGAGAGACTCACTCACCATTAGAGACCTGGCTAATGAACTGGCTATTGCAGAAACTGACATTGTTAAAATGCTCTTCTTCAAAGGCATAGCTGTGAGTGTTACCCAAACTTTGGATGTTCCTACCGCCACAATGGTAGCTCAGGAAGTGGGGGTAAAGGTCGAGATGGAAGAAGAAGCCTCTGCTGCGACTAAGGTGGAAATGCTGGATGTCCAAGACCTGGAAAACCTCGAGCGGCGTCCACCTGTGGTGACAATTATGGGTCATGTTGACCACGGTAAAACGACTCTACTCGATGCCATTCGTGAAGCAAAAGTGGCTCAAGGAGAAGCCGGTGGAATTACCCAGCATATTGGCGCATATCACGTAGATGTTGAGCATGAGGATAACATTCAACAGGTTGTCTTCCTAGACACCCCTGGTCACGAAGCCTTCACAGCCATGCGGGCAAGGGGAACAAAAGTAACCGATATCGCCGTGCTAGTGGTAGCGGCTGATGATGGGGTGCAACCTCAGACCCTTGAAGCCATTAGTCATGCTAGAGCTGCTGAAGTTCCCATGGTAGTTGCTATTAACAAAATTGATAAAGCCGGAGCTCAACCTGATCGGGTTAAGCAGGAATTATCAGAACGGGGCTTGGTCCCAGAAGAATGGGGTGGTGAAACGATCATGGTACCAGTGAGTGCTATCCAAAGGGAAAACTTGGATTCACTGCTGGAGATGATTCTATTGGTCTCAGAGCTAGAAGAACTCTCTGCTAATCCGGATCGACCAGCCAAAGGTACGGTGATTGAAGCTCACCTTGATAAAGCCAGAGGGCCTGTTGCCACGTTCTTAGTGCAAAACGGTACGCTGCGGGTCGGTGATAGCCTGGTTGTTGGTTCAGTTTTCGGTAAGGTCAGAGCCATGCTTGATGACCGAGGACAGAGAGTCGAACAAGCGACTCCCTCGTTTGCTGTGGAAGTCCTTGGCTTGAGTGATGTTCCAGCTGCTGGTGATGAGTTTGAAGTCTTTGAGAGCGAAAAAGAAGCCCGGGCAGTTGCTAGTGAAAGAGCTCAACAGCAACGTCAATCTCGCCTGCAAACTCGCATGAAATCACGGCGAGTTACCCTCACTGAATTATCAGCCCAGGCTCAAGAAGGTGAACTCAAAGAACTCAACTTGATTTTGAAGGCAGACGTTCAAGGCTCCGTGGAAGCTATTCTCGGGTCCCTCGAACAGCTGCCCCAAAATGAAGTGCAAATTCGAGTTCTGCTGGCTGCCCCCGGGGAAGTTACCGAAACCGATGTGGACTTAGCGGCTGCTAGTGGTGCAGTTATTGTTGGCTTTAACACTACCTTAGCCCCTGGTGCTCGACCAGCAGCTGAACAGGAAGGGGTAGATGTGCGGGAATACAACATTATCTACAAACTCCTGGATGATGTTCAAGGTGCTATGGAAGGTCTGTTAGAGCCAGAAGAGGTAGAAGAACCATTGGGTGAAGTAGAAGTTCGAGCTGTCTTCCCAGTCGGTCGTGGTGCCGTTGCGGGTTGTTATGTACTCTCAGGCAAAGCGGTGCGCAATTGCCGTTTACGAGTGCGGCGTGGTGGCAAAACTATCTACGAAGGAGTTTTGGATTCCCTCAAGCGTGTTAAGGATGATGTCAAGGAAGTCAATGCTGGCTACGAATGTGGTATGGGTGTTGATAAATTCAACGACTGGGCGGAAAAAGATATCATTGAAACCTATCAGATGGTAACCAAACGACGGACTCTCTCCCTCAAGTAGGGCTGAGGGGTGTTCTTACCCAGGCTTCCCTTGCCGGGTAGGTTGTTTTGTTGTTCCCGTAGCGTGGCCTTTTGGCCAAGGTTAAAGGTTATTTAGCTTCTAGCAAAAGAAGCCCCACAACGAACATGCGCAGCATGAGTGTGGGATTAATTTTGCGCGCCTTTCTGCATCGAATAAGGAAACAATTAAAATTGAATATCGTCTATACTAGATGTAGTAGGGAAAATAAATTAAGAGCTAACCGCCACCTACGTGCCTAAAAAATAGAACTTATTGTATTGTTCCGGATTGTATTGTTCCGGCGCGGAGGGGCATCCCGTGTCGTTAATAAAGCTTACCGAGTATCCAAACCGTTAGGTGGAGTTGGTAAGAAGCCCACACTGTAATCTTTGATTAAGTGTGGGAGTATGTCACCACTTAAGCATTACCCAACTAGATTCATCTGTATTAAATTTTGGTAAGGTGCATATGGCAAGCTTCGTTAAATCCGAATCCGGACAATTAGATCATGACACTCAAGTTTGGGACAGTCTCAAACAAGCCATAGCCGCTAGTTCAGGATTTCAACGCTGGCAAATGGAACATCCCTTGGGTGAACAATTTCAGGACTATAGTCTTGATAGCCGAGTGCGTCGTTACTTACGTGAAACTCTAGAAATGCTTGCCTACTGAACTCCCAGATAGGATTTGCTCCTATCTGGCCTGATGTATTGTGATTTTAATTTATGATTGCTTTGTGGCAGAAACGGGCAAAGCAATAGATAAGCTTGCTTAAAATTCTTCCTTTTCTTCTTCCAAAAGGAAGAATATCATAAAGTGCAAATTAGTAGTGCTATTTCACTGGTGGTATTTTAAAGATTTAGCCACTCCGCGAGAAGCCCCGCGCTGTACCGATAGGTCAGCGTCGGGATGATAGCGGGACAATGAAGCAAAGCGGAATTGTCAAGTAGATATTACTGGATTCGGCAAAGCCGACGCTACGCGAACAGGGAAACGATCTACCAAGCTTCTAAGTAATTCAGACTGGTTCATTCCCCTTCTTTTTGCTTCTTGCTCTAGTTTCTTTTTCTCATATTCGGCAGGGCAAACGCATCTAAATTCTAGAAGCCTTACTCAGAAGCGATGCAGTGCGGTCTTGGGGAGGCAGTGCGGTCTTGGGGGTTCCCCCCATGAGCAACTGCCGTGGTTTCCCCCATGAGCAACTGCATCAAGAGGTGCGACCCGTGGCGAATTTAATTCTTAATGCGGAAAGCGCACCTAACAGAGATTTCAAAAATAATAAGCATAAATACTGATCCCATGAATCTGATCTCCAGTAGGCATTTCAAAATTAGATGCGTTTACCCTGTCATATTCGGTTAGCCGAATTGTCATTTTTATTGTTTTCATTCTGACTTGCCGGAGATGAAACCTTATCAGAGGGTCGCCTTACTACAAAAAGATTTAACCCTTAACTCACAGACTGCCAACTATAAAGGCTCCACTCTTTTTGCGAGAACTTCTGACCATTTGACTAGCTGTATACTAGAATAGTAACAGGTCGATAAACAGGAGGGCAACAAATGAGATCTGCCTATCAGTACAGATTACGACTAACCAAGTCTCAGGTCGTCAAATTAGAGAAGTGGCTAGATATGTTACGCCATCAGTACAACTATTTACTGGCTGATAGATTCAACTGGTACGAACAGAATCGTTGTGCCACAAATGCCTGCCCACTTGTTTGTCATTTACCAGAATTAAGAGATAATCCTGACTACTTTTCACAGAAGAAAACCCTTCCTAGTCTTAAGAAAAATAGACCATGGTATGGAGAGGTTTACTCTCAAGTATTACAGGACTGCCTAAAAAGGGTAGATCTGGCTTTTAAGAGGTTTATCAAAGGAGATTGCAAGGGAGTAAGAAGTGGGAGACCAAGGTTTAAGAGTAAAAACAGATATCGTTCTTTGACCTTCCCGTCTCTTGGGAAAAATCCAATTAGTGGCAATTTTTTGAAGCTACCAAAATTTGGAGAAGTCAAAATGGTCTACCACAGGCCAATTCCTGACGGATTCAAAGTCAAGACAGCCACGATTACCCGAAATGCTGACGGTTATTACGTTACCTTGTCTATTCAAGATGATTCAGTCCCGGACATTATCCCTATTGATGAAGTCTCCAATCCGATTGGGATTGACATGGGAATTAAGTCATTTTTGGTTAAATCTGATGGGACTGAAGTAGCAATCCCTCAATTTTACCGGAAAGCTCAAAAACGCCTTAAAAAAGTCCAGAAAGCTGTTAGTCGATCCAAGAAAGGAAGTAATAACAGGAAAAGAGCTGTAGTCAAATTGGGCAAAGCCCATAAAAAAGTGGCTGACACCCGTAAGGATTTTCATTTTAAAACAGCGAAAGGGTTGCTAGATAGCCACGATCTGGTAGCTCACGAAAAGCTAAATATCAAAGGTCTGGCCAAGACTAAAATGGCTAAATCAGTTCTAGATGCTGGATGGGGTCAATTCCTGTCGATTTTATCAACCAAAGCCGAGAATGCTGGGTTGGTAACAAAAGCAGTGAACCCCAAAAACACTAGTCAGAACTGTTCTAACTGTGGGAAAAAAGTACCGAAAAAACTAAAAGACCGCATCCATTCTTGCCCTCATTGTGGTTACACAGAAGATAGGGATATAAATGCGGCTAAGAATATCTTGAATTTGGCGGTGGGGCATCCCGTCAGTAGTAAAGCTTACCGAGTATCCCAACCGTTGGGTGGAGTTGGTAAGAAGCCCGCACTGTACCGATAGGTCAGTGTCGGGAGTATGTCACGTAGGTAGAAGTCAACCATTACTGCTGGACGAAAGACAAATGACGAAGGATAATTAGCATTGCTGCTGATTTAGGAGAAGACATGGCCTTTGAATATCCTGATGACCTGAAATACCTTGATAGCCACGAATATGTGCGGCTTGATGGAGAAATTGCCACTATTGGTATTACCGCCTTTGCCATTGACCAACTGGGTGACTTAGTTCTTCTGGAACTCCCAGAAATTGACGACACCATCGAGAAGGGTAACAAAGAAAATGACAAAAGCTTTGGTACCATAGAATCGGTCAAGGCCGTTTCGGATCTATATTCCCCGGTATCGGGTACGGTGGTTGAACGAAATGAGGAGATGATCAAGGATCCTGAACAGATTGCAAAAGACCCCTATGGTGAAGGCTGGTTAATTAAAGTGCGGCTCAATGACCCTGATCACCCACTGGAGGGTGTCCTTTCTGCTGAGGAGTACCGTGCCAAAGTCGAGGCAGAGTAGACTATAAATTGGTTTTAAAAGCAAGTAACTAAAGATACAGCTATTGCGAAGGTTCTGTAAAAAACTGATAAGTAGGGTTGTCATAACTGAACCCGGCTCTGTAAAGTTGTGTATCTAGAACCAATCTAGCAACACGCCTAGGTTGTCATATGCTAGGTTCTCTTAATGTATATTTAGAACTAAAGCAATTTAGTTCTAAATCCCTTTAGTTATACATCCGGGCTTTGTGTATCTATAGATTTACCAACTTAGGGGGTCACAGCCCTCAAAAGTGACCTCCAGCTTCGCTGCTTAATTCACAAATTGTTTTACTATGCAGAATTTGGATATCCAGGATCAAAAAAATAGAGCAAATACTCAGTCGTTGCTGAAATCTGACCCTATTCTTTCCGCATCGCCAACAATACCATCTACCGATGCTTTTGTCAATCGACACATAGGTCCAAATCCAGATGCAATAGAGCAAATGCTCAACCTCCTGGGTATATCCAGTATAGACAGCCTGATTGAGCAAACTGTACCCGCCGCTATTTGGCTTAATCAAACCCTGCAGTTACCACCAGCACAAAGCGAGTATGCTGCTCTGGCTCAGCTAAAAAACATTGCGTCTAAGAATCAAGTATTCCGGTCTTTGATTGGCATGGGATATTACGACTGCATTACCCCACCTGTAATTCAACGGAATATCCTAGAAAATCCTGGTTGGTACACGGCTTACACCCCTTACCAAGCAGAAATTGCTCAGGGGCGACTCGAAGCACTACTCAACTTCCAGACTATGATTATAGACTTGACTGGTCTGGAAATTGCTAATGCTTCCTTGCTAGATGAAGGAACAGCAGCAGCGGAAGCTATGAGCATGAGCTATGGTCTGTGTAAGACGAAAGCCAAACACTTCTTTGTTTCCCAAACCTGTCATCCCCAAACTATAGCAGTGGTACAAACCAGGGCTAGACCTTTGGGAATTGAGGTGATTGTTGGTGACCACCGCACTTGTGAATTTGACCAAGACATTTTTGGAGCTCTGCTTCAGTACCCAGCAACGGATGGCACTATATACGATTATCGGGAATTTATTGATAAGGCTCATGGTGCTAAAGCCTTAGTAACTGTGGCAGCTGACATTCTAAGCCTTACCCTCCTTACACCCCCTGGGGAATTTGGGGCTGATATTGCCATAGGTTGCACCCAGCGCTTTGGCGTTCCCCTAGGATATGGGGGACCTCATGCAGCTTATTTTGCTACTCGGGCAGCTTATAAACGGCAAGTACCAGGACGTATCGTTGGTGTATCAAAAGATGCTAATGGTAAACCAGCACTGCGCTTGGCACTGCAAACCCGTGAACAACATATCCGTCGTGACAAAGCCACCAGCAATATTTGTACTGCGCAAGTGCTGTTGGCGGTGATGGCGTCAATGTATACAGTGTATCATGGGCGAGAGGGCATTAAACGTATTGCCGAGAGAATTCATCAATTAACGGTTATCCTGGCGGAGGGACTGAAACGCTTAGGTTACAGTATTAGCTCAGAACCGTTTTTTGATACCTTGCGCGTAGAATTAAGCGATCGCTCTGTGTCCGGAATTATCGAAGCAGCTGAAGCACGTCAAATTAACCTACGTATTATTGATTCAACTACTATCGGAATTTCCCTGGATGAGACAACGACAGCTAGGGATTTAGTAGACTTGTGGGAAATTTTTGCAAGTTTAGGGGAACCAAGCAGTGCATCCCTACTCTTTACTGTGGAAGAGTTGGCGGCTGAGGTAACACGTAAGGTGGCAGCTGATTTTAATGAACCATTTGCTCGCCGTAGTACCTACTTAACCAACCCAGTATTCAACCGCTATCACTCAGAAACCGAGTTACTACGCTATTTGCACCGCCTGGAAAGTAAGGATTTGGCTCTAAACACCTCCATGATTCCTCTGGGTTCGTGTACCATGAAGCTGAATGCCACTGCTGAGATGATGCCAGTGACATGGCCGGAATTTGGCAAGATTCATCCTTTTGCTCCCTTGTCCCAAACTCAGGGATATCAAATCCTATTCCAGCAGCTGGAAGAATGGTTAGCAGAAATTACTGGCTTTGCTGGCATTTCTCTTCAACCTAATGCTGGTTCCCAAGGGGAATATGCAGGATTACTCACTATTTGTAAGTACCATGAAAACCGGGGAGAAGGCGATCGCAATATCTGTCTAATTCCTACTTCTGCCCATGGAACCAATCCCGCCAGTGCGGTGATGGCTGGTTTAAAGGTGGTGGCTGTTGCTTGTGATCAGATGGGCAACATTGATTTAGATGATTTGAGGAAGAAGGCTGAGCACCATAGCCAAAACCTAGCTGCTCTGATGGTGACTTATCCATCTACCCATGGTGTGTTTGAACAAGAGATTAAAGATATCTGTGCCATTGTCCACAACCATGGGGGACAGGTTTATATGGATGGGGCGAATATGAATGCCCAAGTGGGACTGTGCCGTCCGGGGGACTTTGGGGCAGATGTGTGTCACTTGAACCTGCACAAAACCTTCTGTATTCCCCATGGTGGGGGTGGACCTGGTATGGGACCAATTGGGGTGATGCCTCACTTAGTACCATTCCTGCCCAAAACCTTACAGCCTCAACCTTCAACCTTATCTATTGGTGCCATTTCTGCGGCACCCTGGGGAAGTGCCAGCATTCTACCGATTTCCTGGATGTATATTGCCATGATGGGGAGTGGGGGGTTAACTGAGGCGACTAAGGTGGCTATTCTTAATGCTAATTACATGGCTAAGCGGTTAGACCCTTACTATCCTGTTCTGTACAAGGGGAACAATGGATTAGTGGCTCATGAGTGTATTGTAGATTTGCGATCGCTTAAAAAGTCTGCGGGCATCGAAGTGGATGATATTGCCAAACGCCTGATGGATTATGGTTTCCATGCTCCAACGGTATCCTGGCCTGTAGCAGGGACAATGATGGTGGAACCTACTGAAAGTGAGTCGAAGGAGGAACTCGACCGTTTCTGTGATGCCATGATTGCTATCCGCCAGGAAATTAAAGCGATTGAATCGGGTCAGGTAGACCAAACGGACAATCAGCTGAAGAATGCTCCCCATACAGCAGAAGCCTTGATGGTCAGTGAATGGACTCATCCCTATACCCGTGAGGAAGCCGCATACCCGGCATCTTGGTTAAGGGAACACAAGTTTTGGCCTGTGGCAGGGCGCATTGATAATGCCTTTGGGGATAGGAATTTGGTTTGTTCTTGTGAGGGAATGGAGGCCTACATCTAACTCCAAAGTCAAGTTGGGAGTGTGGGGAGATGGGGAGATGGGGAGATGGGGAGATGGGAAAATCGGGAGATTTTTATTTAGGGTAATTATCCTGACATGATATAACTCGGTTATTAACGGGGGTTAGGGTGATTCCGACTCCCGACTCCCGACTCCCGACTCCCGATTCCCGATTCCCGATTCCCGACTCCCTACTCCCTACTCCCTACTCCCTACTCCCTACTGAGTATTAACGCGGTGAACCAAACACCTGCACCCAGTAGTGGCGATAGGGGCTGGAAGGATCGCTGACATAACCAAAGCCAATTTCTTGATACTGAGGCTTGAGTATATTACGGCGATGACCAGTGCTTCCCATCCATTGCCTAATGGTTTGAGCAGGAGTCGAGTAACCTGCAGCAATGTTTTCACCAACATAGGAATAGAGGTAACCTGCTGCCTTAGCGCGATCGCTTATTTTAGAACCATCAGAACCAGTATGACTGAAAAAACCATTGCGCACCATATCTTCAGCGTGTAGCTGTGCGGCTTGACTTAGCTCAGCAGAAAGCTGTAATGGTGGCAAGCCAGCTTTTCGCCGTTCAGCATTGGTTAGTCCAAGCAACTCAGTATTGAATTTAGCTAAGGATGAGCTACTGGTCACCACAGTTATCTGCTCCTGAGAACCTCTCTGGAGGGTGTTATTGGAATAAGTGTTAGCCACAACTGAGCTAGACTGAAGCGCTATTTCAGATAATCCGAGCAAAGTAAGCGGAGCAATTGCCCAAAAATGGATTCTATGCATAAATTACCTCATGGGTTAATATCTGCAACAGATCTGATGGCACCCGGTCGCCATTAAAATGGCGCTAGATAGATAGCTGAGGGGGTGACAACAAGGCTAAAAAGTAGACAGGGTGTGGGGTGTGGGGTGTGGGGTATGGGGAAAATAGAACCGAATTTGGAGTGACCCCAGCGATTTACTTGGGTCCGAAACCTGATTCAAGCGTCCCTACCAACGTGGCCAGCTCCTGATCTTCCCCTACACCCTTCACCCCACACCCCACACCCCACACCCAGTAAGGCTTTTAAGGCTGTTTGTCACCCCTTCAGGATAGATAGAGCAATCCTATTCAACTTTTCAAGGGGATTGCTTTATTTATCGACTAACTCGGAGCTGAAAAGGTTCCCTAGTTCTGAGGTTTATGGAAAATTTTACAGGGGAGGGTTTTTTTCGTTCGCGTAGCCTGGCCGAAAGGCCAATCGCGTAGCGTGACCTATTTGCCATCGCATTTTTATTCCTTGATTCTCATGCCTTTTTATAACTATTAATAGTTAAATATATGTAAGCTATCAGCTATTAGCTTTTGAAGAAAACACGTAACCATTGCTTTCATCTCTGTTACGTCAGCTGACTGCTGATAGCTGACCGCTGATAGCTTAATGCTTACACTTTTTAAAAATGGTTCTTCAGTACCTACTATGCTAAATTTCCAGTTAAAAAAACTCAGAAAGCTTGCTGAATAAGGGTTATAAGGCAATTTAACTAATAAAATTTTCCTTTATACTGCCTCTTTACCCTGCTCCGTTCGCGTAGCGTGGCCAACGGCCTCAGTCCCTGCTCCGTTCGCGTAGCGTGGCCAACGGCCTCAGTCCCTTTGCCAAAGTGTTTATTTAGCATAACAAGTACGGAAGAGCCTTAAAAATAACGTTTCTAGGAACGATGACGAATCACTCCCGGTAACTGGCGCAGCACATCATTTTTATATCCAGCGAATTTTTTAATAGCATCTTGATTGACAATATTCTTTTTAGGAAGATTAACAGTAATGGTTTCTTCCATTTGCCATGGATCAAAGTTTTGCCAGTTTTCAAAGTAGGCTTGCAAGTACAGCCAATAGGCTAGATCGAGCTGAGCATCGTATACAATCAGGATACATGGCATTGGTTCTTTTAACCATGGCTCTATGTCTGAGCGTCCTAGGGGAAAGCCTATGGTATCTTGGTCTGCGGCTAGCATGCTCAGAAAATCCGTTGCCTTTAGCTTGACGTGAATTTTACCATTTTCAAGTTCACAATTGGTATCATAGGTAAAGATAATCAAGTCAAAACCATAGGTATACCCAAGCTCAACTCGTTCTACGGAGTAACCACATAATAATACATATCTTTCCACATAATTGATACTGATATCAGCAATAATTTGTTCTCTCGGTCGTTTATTTTTATTCATTGACCGGAAGCAATAGAAATGGTTTACTCTATAGCTTACAGCAGTTTTCAATTGGGTCAGTACTTTCGTTCTGGGTTTTAGGGAGTAGGGAGTAGGGAGTAGGGAGTCGGGAGTCGGGAGTCGGGAGTCGGGAGTCGGGAGTGGTAAAAAATCCTGTTTACCTGTGTACTGTGTACCTGCATCGCTAAATAAAAGCGATCGCTTATCTATGGAGATACGCGATCGCTTTTAGTATTCAGAGATTATCCAATGAAAAATCCGATTTAAGCACCAGCTAGGACAAAATCTACTTCATCAGCTCCGCCAGTTTCATCTTGACCGGAGGTAATTTGTTCCCCATTCACTTCCACAGCGAAGGGTGTGCTGTCTAAATTGATATTGTAATCCGTTGTGTCAGGAGTATATCCCACACTAGCCACCATCTTACGACCCTCATCGGTATAGATGAACGCCAACATTTGATTTTTTTCTTTCTTGTTGTCGTAAGCCCAAATGACCATATATTGTTGGTCCTGATAGTCGAATACTTTAGGCGGACGAGTGGGGACATAACGACCAGGATCACCAAAGCTAGCATCCAGGAAGCTTTGGACGGAACTGTCTTGTACGATAGCGTAGGCAACTTCTTGGGGAGAGGTAGCTTCTGCGTCACCTTCACTTTCGTCCCTCTCTTCTTCTTGATCACGGTTGCGGAAATAATCCACAGCCATTTTAGTTCCGACCGCACCGACTGCTGCTATACCAGCACCCATTAGTATGTTGCGCAGTTTACTCATTTGTTGTTATGGCCTATGACTATCAACGATGTGAAGTACCCAACCTGCTTCGCTGAGGTTGGGGCTTCCAATTCTCAACTCAAATCAGGGACGGTCTTATTCGTCTTTGAGGTTTCCCGCTTCATCCGCTGATGCCTGAACCAGAGGCGCGCGCCTGCTGGAATTGGTCTTACTCAGCGTCCACAGGCAGACATCCGCCTTCCGCAGACGTATAACTTTTACGACAGACTTACCATGGAATTACAGCTCTATGGCTAACCAGCCGGGGCAAGTCTCTTCCCTGAGCTCTGCTAGTACTTTTACACCTTGAAGGTAGCCTTTTAGTCAGTCAGGCGGGTCATCAACCAACTTTATTCTAACACGATTCGCAACAAGTCCTCGTCTCGCTATCCATCCCCACCGTCTTTCACGGTGGGGATGGATAGCGAGTTTTGTTAAATAGTAACACTATAGGATAAAGAGATAGGGAGATGGGGATATGGGGATATGGGGAGATGGGTAAGGGCTATGTGGTTGACACTCCCCACTGATAGAATCAGGGGGATTCTTGGTTCATAGACCCGTCTTGCTTAACCAAACCGGAGTCAGGAAAAGTAGAGGACAGATCTCCCCAAGCGTTAAGTAAAGTTCCCGTGTGCCCCACGGTACTTAAGGCTCTAGTTAGGATGTTTTTAGCGGCATTATGGTCGCGTTCGCGTAGCGTCGCCTTCGGCGAATCTAACCGACACCCACATTTACAGACATGGGTTCGAGTTGATAATGACTTCTTGACCACTTCACCACAGCTTGAACAATTCTGGCTTGTATAGGCAGGATTAACTGCAACAGTTATCCGACCAAACTTTTGCCCAAAATATTCCAGCCACTCCCTGAACTTGTACCAACCTGCATCATTAATAGATTTGGCGAGACAGTGGTTTTTAACTAGATTTTTGATCCTCAAATCTTGCCTTGGCCGTAGGCCACGCTTCGCGAACGGCACGCTGCGCGAACATAGGCGACCAGATCGTTAGACCGGATTACGCAACGTGCCAGTCTCTTGGCATGTTCTATGCGCTTCGCGCAGGCTATGCGCTACGCGCAGGCTTCGCCAACGCCAACACGCTGCCTACTTATTTTAAGGTGATGTCTACCTAATCTATTGACGGCTTTGTTACGGTTAGATGAGCCTTTCTTTTTTCGGGAGACCCGACGTTGGTAAAACTTTAATCGTTTTTCGCTTTTGCGATAAAACCTAGGATTAGGTTCTGAATAACCATCAGAGTCAGTGTAAAACTCTTTTAGTCCGACATCTAACCCGACAGTGAATCCAGTAGCTCCTAGTCGCTTTAAGTTATCTATTTTGACACAAAACTGAACATAATAACCATCAGCTCTTTGGACTATCCTAACGCGCTTTATCAACTTCTGTTCGCGTAGCGTCGGCTTTGCCGAATCGAAACGCCACAAGTCCCATGTACCCTTGAGCTTAACCTTACCGATCCCTTTTTTATCGGTAAAGTTTATAGACTTCTTGTCTGGGGATAATTTCCACCCGGACTGCTTGTATTCGACTGATCTAGAATGTTTCTTGAAGCGAGGGTACCCTTTTTTGCCGGGCACTTTTTTCTTGCAATTGTCAAAGAAACGTTTAATAGCACGCTCTACGTTCTCGACAGAGGCTTGACAAGCATGACTGTTTAGATCTTTAACAAATTCAAATTCATCCCTTAGTTGAGTGTTGTAGCGATAGAGCTCTTTCTTCTTTACTCCGCGATTTTCCATCCAATACCGAAGTACCTTATTCCGGACAAAACGAGCCGTTCTAATAGCTTCATTTACTGCTAATTCTTGAGGCTTTTTTAGAATAGCTTTGAACTCCATGACCAACACTCGCACATCACCTCCTTTTGTTGTATCTACTCGACCTGTTTTAGTGCTATTCTAATTATAGACCCCTTAAATTATAAGGTCAAGGAAAATGTCTGAACAAATCAAAAGAAAAGTAGGAAGACCTAGATTGCACGAAGAGCCAAAGAAAAGTTACAGTATCAAGGCTACTGAGACTGGTTGGCGGGGACTGAAACGTTTGGCAGCCAGTTCGGGGTTGAGCTTATCTGAGTACCTAGAGTTCCTGGGAAGATCTGGAACCTTACCAAGTTAGAAAAAAGACGCCCGAACAGTTAGGGAATAAATTCCTGTTCGGGCTAACCCCATAAATAGAATTTAGGGGCTTGCGCCCTCAGGGTTTTCGGTCACCTGCGGAAGCACCTTGTAAGCCTTATGGGAAGAACCTTTGGCGGCACTGACTACCTTTGACCGCGCTGCATCCCTGCTCCCTGCCTCATAAGGGTAGGTTTTTAACAAAGACGTGAGGTGTGGGGTGTAGGGGGTGGGGTGTAGGGTGTGGGGAATAAGAAAGCGATGCAGCGCGGTCTTGGGGAGGCAGCGCGGTCTTGGGGGTTCCCCCCATGAGCGACTGCCGTGGTTTCCCCCATGAGCGACTGCATCGCTTCTTCGTTGTTTTCCTTTTCCTCTCCCTGTGATCCGCCCCCGACCGGTCGGGGGTTGGGGGTGGGGCAGGACCCAAATGTAAAAAACCTACCCCTGCTCCCTGCTCCCTGCTCCCTGCTCCCTGCTCCCTGTTCCCTGTTCGCTGTTCCCTAAAAAAAACCAAAACTTTCTACCTCACCCAATTGAGAACTACTATAGATTGTCGATCACAAAGGGTTTGATAGCACTACTACTCCACTTATTCTTGAGTTTCTCAACTATAAATGGCCGAATTACAAACTTAGGGGGAACACCGTTATGTACATCAATCCGTAGGAAAGTATGAGGAGAGCGGCCTGTTCTGCCTTTACCTTTTTGTCCGATAAATAAAAGCGATCGCGCCACCATTTGAACATAACCTCCCCGACTAATTTCCATCAGTTCAACCCCATCTTTGCGCTGACGCCGCAAACTAGCACCACTTCCGCCACATACCAGCCAATTTAAATTGGAGTCAGCATGTCTAGTATCAAGGGTACGAAGATACTCAAAACAATGAGCGTGTCCACTTAAGATTAAATCTACCAGTGGGCGTTTTTCTGGTAGGGAACCAATAGCAGCAGCCACCTGATCTAATACTCGGCGTAAATGGCCACGAACTGCGATCGCATCTGGCTGCTCCCATCGGGTTGCTTCCGTTGAATAGGGAGAGTGATGAAGATAGATCACTCGTCCCCGTGCCTGAGGATCATGCCAAGAATCAATTAACCGTTGCTGTAACCAGTCTAGTTGCTCTTGGTCAGGACCAGCCTTAGGTTTAGACGAAGAGCCAGAAATACAAAAGGTATTGGAATCAAGGGCAAAAAAGTCAATCCCGCCATATCTAAAGGTATAGTAGCGATTAGGTAGGCGGGTAAAGTGACCAGGTTGGTAGCGCAGGCATCTTCCCGTTTCGGTCTTGGCCGTATAGTGTTGGTTGAGGTACTCCGCTAAATTACTGCGCTTGTGAGGTTGACTCAAGCAATCAAGAAAAGCGTGAGCATAGGCTTTGCCTTGGTAAGAACTATCCCAACCTAGAGTAAAACCTAACTGATATTTTAACCAACGGCGTAGAGGTAAACTTAACTGAGCAAATAATCTGGGCAGAAACGTCAGGTCATAGTAATCATGATTTCCTGGTACAGGGAAAATCGGTTGATTAAAGACTAGTCGAGTACAGTCAGTTTTCTTGACAGGACTCCTAACACCGAAAACCTCTCGGTAGATTTTAATAAATTTCTCCAGATAAAACTCACCAGACCCAAATGGATAAACCAGATCTCCTGTGTGTAAGGTAAAGGGACAAGTATCGATGTGGTCAAGTAATTGTTGAGCTATTTGTGCTTGCAGCTTCCGTCCGTATTCCGTGTCTGAATCCGTATCCCCAAGAACTAGAAAGGAAAATTCTGGACATTCATTGTGACCATCATCAAGGACTAACTGAGTTTGGTCAATTCCCTGATTGATAATCCCAGGATTACGCCAGCATACCCACTGCTTGATTTTAGCGATTTTAGTAGCAATAGATGGGTCATATAGCATGTTTAAAATAGGTGAGGTAGATTTGGAATTTTAGGGAATAGGGAATAGGGAATAGGGAGTAGGGAGTAGGGAACAGGGAACAGGGAACAGGGAACAGGGAACAGGGAACAGGTAATAGGTAATAGGTAATAGGTAATAGGTAATAGGTAATAGGTAATAGGTAATAGGTAATAGGTAATAGGTAATAAAAAAAATACTGTGTACATGATAGCTATTAAAAAAACCTGTTATTGGGAATCAATAATAACTTATTTCGAGGCAAAAATGCTTTGTATATTGTTACATATAATCTGTTATATAACTGATTACTATTACAAATATTTTATGAACAAAATTGCTGATTTTTAATAACCAAAAAAATCCTCCAAGCTCTTTGCTACTGCTCCCTGGTCTCTACTCCCTACTCCCTGCTCCCTGCTCCCTGCTCCCTGCTCCCTACTCCCTACTTCCTACTCCCTATTCCCTATTCCCTATTCCCTGTTCCCGATTCCCTATTCCCTTTTACTTGAACAATGTCGGGGTAAGGTTCTCTTCCTCCTCCCAATCCTGTTCTTTGTGATTGCTTCCGTAACCAGATTTGTAGTATTTATAAGGGCTAAGAGAGTCACCTTTAACACCATTAGCAACAATGCCTAAAACCTGAATTTGAGACAGTTTCAGATTCTCAAGAGCTTGGGTCAGAGCAGAACGATCTGTTTTCCCAACGCGAGTTACCAGAATCAAGCCGTCAGTAAGAGGACTAAGCAAGCTAGTGTCCGCTAATCCCAAAACTGAGGGAGTATCATAAATCACCAGGTCAAACGTTTCGTGGAAACCTGCCATCAATTGTGCCATTTTCTGGGAAGAGATCAGCTTGGTAGGATCTGGGGGAAGTTGACCTGCGGTTAGGACTGATAAGCCAGCTACAGGTAAATTGTCCTCAATTACGTCTGAAGGGGATAGGGTTTGGGCAATTAAATTGCTTAATCCAGACTGGTTGGGTAACTCCAATCTTCGATGAACTTGGGGTTTACGCAGATCCGCATCAACTAATAACACCTTTTTCCCTATGGCTGCCGCTGTTTGAGCCAGGTAAATAGCAATGGTTGACTTACCATCCCCAGGCAGAGCTGAACTGATTGCCAGAGAACGGATTGGGCGGTCTGAACTCAGTAATTGAATATTGGTATAGAGTACTCGTAGGGCTTCCAAAAAGTGTGAGGATTGGGAGTCCCCATAATAGATGTAAGGCGTTGATTTTTGCTTCAAAGCTGGTATTAGCCACGTAAAAGGTTTAGACAATAAACCTCCTACTTTGGCTAGGGAGTTATTACTTGGCGTTGCTGCTATTTGTTTATTAATGGGGATATTCCCTAACAAATGGAGTTTGCTTTGCTGTTTTAGTTCCAGGGCAGTGTGATAAACGTTATCTAATTTTTCCAAAATCAAAGCCACACCAATGCCTACAGCAAGACTAGCTACAGCTCCCAAGGTTATACTACGTTGAATATTAGGAGAGATGGGAGCCACTGGCCGAACTGGGGCTTCAATTACTTCCCAAGGAATCTCGGTTTGGGCGGCTTCGATTTGCAACGTTTCCCAGGTAGCCCGAAAACGGTTTAACCCCTCAGTAGCAATTTGTATTTCTAGCTGTAAGTCGGTATATTGTCTGGTTAAAGCAGGCATTTGTTGAGCCTGTTGTTTTAGCTGTTGTTGGGCAACTAATAAGGTTTGACGTTGGGTTTCAAGCCTTTGCACTTCAGTTACAGCTTCTGCTAACTTGGATCCTAAAATTCGCTCTGCTTCTTGCTCTAGGATTGGGAGGAGGTTTTGCCGTTGATTTTGGAGAAGTCGAATCGCCGTGCTTTGTGCTTGGAAGCGAGTTAATTCCGCAGCAATTTGCGTTTCCACCTCTCTTAACTGACCAATAATTTGCTGATATAGTGGAGCTTCGCTAAGAGCGGCCACAGCCCCAGTTTCTTCTTGTAGAGAACCAAGATTGAAGCGGCTTTTAGCTAATTGTTGTTCAAGGGCTAAGTTTTCCTGCTTCAAGGCGGTAATTTGAGAAGCGATTAGTTCAGCTTGGCTGTCTGGGTTAGTAAACTGATATCGCTCTCGAAAGGCTTGTAATTGGTTTTGCAGTTCATTTACCCTGGCTTGTAAGGATGGTAACTGGTTTTCAATGAATTGAATCCCTTGGCGTAAGTTAGTCTGGCGCTCGTTCAGGGAGTAGTTCAGGTAGACTTTGGCTAATTGCTCTAAAATAGTGAGGATCAGATCCGGATCGTTTCCCTGGTAGCTGATTTCCAAGATCTTAGTTTTCCCTAAGCGAGTAATTTTTAAATTGCCAATTAGGGAATTATAACTAATTTCGGGATAGGTTTTTTGTACTTCTGCGAGCACTACTTCCATTAGCTCAGGACTACGCAGGACTTGAATTTGGGTTTGGTAGTCTAAACTAGATTTAATGTTTTGGTTCCCTAAACCAGGCGTTAAATTGCCTAAGTCATTTTCAGCATTAACAGGCTCTACTAAAATCCGAAATTTGCTTTGGTAACTTGGCTCTTCATTTAAACTTCTCGGGATGACGAAGGATATCCCTGTCACTGTTACCCCTACAATGACTACTCCTCGCCGTCGCGCCACCGCAAACCAACGGCCCAAATCCCACTCACTGTCTTCTGATTCTAACCACGGTGACCCTTGAGGTAAAGGGGGAAAGCTACCGTTACTACTCGTAACTGAGGGAGGAGAGGGAGAAAAGTTATGAACCATTGAGTTTCGCTTCCAATTTAATCAAGGGGATGCTAGAACAGTTGACTACACAAGAGTTGGTTGGTACCGGTTATACAGAGATATGGCACCTTCAATTAAAAGCTCTAAAATTTAGAATTCAGCAGTCATGATTCAGGATTAATAATAAATATTTTTTAATGTTTTTATTATCACTAACTGGAATTTAAAAAAATACTTTTTAATGTTTTTAAGGGACTTTTATAGATAAAAAGCTAATTTAAAACAAGGAACGTAAAGGATTCAATATTTTTAAAATTGGTTCTAAAATGTTAGATATGGTATCAGTAATTTTGGTATAACTGGAGCGACCAGCAATGATAATATCGTTCTGGGATAGCAGAGGGTTAGTTTGGGGATCAATTCCTTGTTTAAAATTGACTTCGATTTCCCTTCGCGTTAGGCTACCATCAGGATTAAAACGAATTAGCTCCACAATTTTTTCTGCTCGCTCATTAAATCCACCCACAGAAAGCAAAGCTTCATTAAGAGTGGTATTAGATGGCATTTCGACTGTTCCTGGTTGTTTCACTTCTCCAGCAACATTGACCCGAATTACATCTGGAGAAAGGTTAGTCGAGGCAATTTGAGCAGCTTCTACGGCGGTAATTTCTGTGGCAGTAGGAATAATCACTGTGTCTCCCTTTTGCAAGGCCAAATCTTGACTGAGGTCGCCATCTTGTAATAATTTCCAGAGGTTAATGTTAATCAGCTGTTCTGTGCCATCGCGAGTGGGGCGACGCACTTGAATTTCCCGCACGTTAGCTGAGGGTTTAATGCCTCCGGCGGTTTGAATCGCTTGACTAACTGTCGGGCGACTAGTGCCGTTTTGTCCTCCTTTTAGGCGGTAAGCGCCTGGTCGAAATACTTCCCCTACCACAGCAACATCAGATATTTCCTCAGTGCTAGCTAGGTTAGATGCTGCTAGTTGAGCGGTTTTGGCTAAGTCCACCTCAGTGGTGGTGGGAATCTTAATTACATCCCCATCCCGCAAAATCAGGTTTTGACTCAAATCACCTGCTTGCAGCAGTTGTGAGAGATTGACGGTAATAGTCTGGGTGATACCAGAAGGTTGAGTACGCCGAATTTCGACTCGCTCTAAATCCGCCGATTGGGTCATACCTCCAGCAAGCTGAACCGCTTGAGCGAGACTGGGAAACTGAGCATTATTGATTAAAGGTAAAACGTAGGAGCCTGGTTGTTTAATTTCCCCAGAAATAGCGATTTGTAACGGGCGGGGTTGTAGTAAACTAACCGTGATGGCAGGAGAGCGCAATTCCGATTGATATTGAGTTGCGATCGCGATTTCAGCTTCTTCTAAGGTCATGCCGTCAACGCTCAGTTTCCCGACTAAGGGCAACTTGATAGAGCCATCCACACCAACCTGTTGTTCGCCACTAAATTCTGGCATCTTGAAAATAGTAATTAGAATCAAATCACCTGCACCAAGGGTATAGGTCTGGTCTATAACAGGGCTAACTAGCTCTACAGCAGGTACAGGAGTGGTAAATTCAGTTGGATAGGGGGATGGTAGTGTCTGGGTAGGTTTACCAAAGGTCGGCAGAGGTACGATTTCTGTGGACTGACCTTGGGACGATGGTAGTGTCTGGGTAGGTTGCTCAAAGGTGGGCACAGGTAGGGTTTCTGTGGACTGACCTTGGGACGACTGACCTTGGGACGACTGACCTTGGGACGGTGTTGGTGTAGATTGAGCAATAGTCGATTGAGCAATAGTCGATTGAGCAATAGTCGGAGCAGGTAGAATCTCCCTCAGCTGTTCACCATTAGGTAGTAATTCCCTGAATGTAACCATAGCTAAGTTTCCAGAAGCAGCTAAGTTGGCATCGGCAAGGATAATCTCAGGATGATCCTCTACTTGATTAGACCTCTGGGACAATAGACCTTTTGCAAAAGTATTTTTCTGATACTGTTCTTGATGGAATAGCGAGTGGGGAGGAGCTGTGTGGGTCACCTGCGTCCGCACCTTGTAAACCCCTTGGGAACCCTCTTTGGCCGACTGCATCCCTTTTCGTGAATTCTTGTTCACTGTTCCCTGTTCCCAGATCCGCTGTTCCCTCTTCTGAAACAAGTCTAATGAACCATTAACCCAAGTCACGTCTGAGCTAAAGGTTAATTTCCCCGGAGATCTATTGGTATTGTTGGCATTTGCTACCAACTCCGATTTCGTTTGTTTCTCCACCTTAGCTATCCCTGGAGCTGGCATTTCAGATTGTGCTGTCACTAATTCTGGAGTGGGAGCACCTGGCAAAGGGAGGGAACTTTGGCTAACTGGGGTAAACGTGGAAATCATCTCAGCTCGGGGTTTTTTCGGTACCTTCACTGGAGCTGCATCGACTGTAAAGACAATCTCGGGATGATCCTCTGCTTGATTAGACATCTGGTAAAACGAGCCATTAACCCAAGTCACCTCTGAGCTAAAGGTTAATTTCTCCAGAGGTCTATTGGTATTGTTGGCATTTGCTCCTAACTCCGATTTCTTTTGTTTCTCAACCTTAGCTATTGGGGAAATCATCTCAGCTCGCGGTGTTTTCGGTACCTTCACTGGAGCTGCATCGACTGTTTCAAATCGCATTGTGAGCAAATCACCGCCAACGGAGCGAGCAACAATTCGATCAATCGGTAGTGTTTTAACTATCTCTGCCGGATTAACGGTTGCAGGAGGAAGGGGTGGTTGAATCTTTGCAAAGTTTTTTGGGCTAACGGTTTGTCGGCTGAGCCCTGGTAGGGTTGGCTGTGAATTACTTTGGTTTAACTGAGATTGGGTAAGGGAAAACTTTGGCTTAGCAAACGTTTGTGGTAAAGTAACGGTTGGTGACTTTGGCAGATTGGTATCGTTTTTTCCTTGATTGGAGTAACTGACATTTCTTGATTGATCACCAGAAATCAGTTGGACAATAGGATGATCGTTGTAATTCCAATTGTTACTCAGCCCAAACCCTAAAGAATAGCTAGCGGCGGCTGACATCGGAATCAATACTAAGGCTCTAAGCATAAGATTTATCGACTTCAACAAACTCCAATTTTTGGAATAAGCACCTCGATTTGATCACTAAGGTTTCTCCAGCAACAGAAAATTTGCTGATTATACAGTAAAAAAATTTATCTAAAACCAGTTATGGATTTGTTAACCTAACGTTGTTAATCTAACTTGGGTTAGTTTTGTCTTGGCAGAAATGTTGAGCTGTTACCAATAGCTTTTGAAACTTCAACACTACTTATAGTTACTACATATAGTTAAAGAGTCACTACCGGGAGAGGCTGAGGGTAACTGTCACGGACCTAAGTTAATGCACCTCTATCCTTAATACTGGTCTTAGTGTAGTTATCAGGATTATTCCCTACAGGATTCTTTTGCTGCAATCATTAGACCTCTTGCAAAAGTATTTTTCTGATAGTGTTTGCGTCAATTTTTGTCCACTGTTCCGGTGATCCGCTGTTCCCTGTTCCCGACAACTGCCGCGAAGTCTATTGATAACCCTGCCCCGATGATAGCATTGCTAAGACGTTAAAGTGACGCTTCCTTTGTCAATAAGTAATTATACTTAATTATAGCAGTTTGACCTTGGGTGAGGTACTTTCGTCTTGGGTTAATGGGATTAGGGAATAGGGAACAGGGAATAGGGAACAGGGAATAGGAAACAGGGAATAGGGAATAGGGAAAAAATTATGTGTACCTGATTACTATGAGAAACGCTATATTTATAAGATAGTCTCTAAATCTTGGCCAAGAAATATAATACCAATTCTTCGCGCTCACACCGCTACACATCAATTTCATATCCCCATCTCCCCATCTTCCCATCTGCATCTTTATTCCACGAAGAATTGGTATAATTTTTAGGAAGGCGATCGGTAAAATTTCAACGTATCATTAATTTTAGGGTGAAAATTCGGTATAAAAGTGAAGGTAATCGTGAATTTAATACTTGATCAGGACTTACGCAAAATTAGAGCTTATACGCTATTTATAGCGTAAGGTGCGTTGCAACGCACCCTACAGGTATATTTTATGGGTAAGTTCTGTTCATATTTACATGATTTTTAAGGATGATTACGGATTGACAAAATTAAGTCTGTTTTAAGTTGTCACGAATGGATATCGAGTGCTTATCAAGCAGCTTTTCCTTCTCTTATCCCTATCTTAAACATTAATAACATTTTTATTTATATAATAATTTAAATTAATCCTGATGTGATCGTTAATGTTAGTATAAAGGATATGATAAGCCAATGGAGTCGATTATTTATCAGCTAAGAGTATAAACTCTCTTCCTACAGTCACTAAATAATCGGCTTCGAGTAATTAACAGGTTTTGATTTCATCTTATTTTAAGAGATATTTTTTTTATTTGGTTGGGCTAACACTTGTGTATTAATAAGCTCATTAATGCCATTTTTTGTTAAGAAATTATCGATTAATTCAAATTAATCCTGATGTTATTGTTAATTTCAGTATAAATGATCGGATAATAAAATCTAGCAGATTATTCATCAGCTAAGATAATAAAATCTATTCCTACAGTCACTAAATAATCGGCTCCGAGTAATTAACAGGTTTTGAGTGCATCTTACCTTAATTACTGAATCTTTTGCCTGGGAGTGAACTACACCACAGTCAGACTATTCAAGGGTTATGGATTGACACTTTAAAGAGCATTCCTGAGGGGTGGAATGAATATGAGTGGGGTGGGCATCCTGCCCGCCCGGAAATTGTAACGGGCAAGATGCCCGTTCCACGCCTGATGTCCGTTCCACGCCTGATGCCCGTTCCACGCCTGATGTCCGTTCCACGCCTGATGCCCGTTCCACAGGTGCGCGCCCGTTCGCGCCCCGCGTCGGCTTTGCCGATAGGCGCGACCCAAGGGCGCGAGGGATTGCTCGCGCCCTTGGAGGCGCGCACCAAAGCGCGAATTTAATTCTTAATGGGTCAAGGGCACTTAAAAGATGCCCATTCCACAAAACTATTAAAATCATTCCATTATTAAGCAACGCCTTTTAAAGGCTTTCCTCTGGTCATTACTCCAGCCGTAAGAAATATTGCTGGTGCAGGTGACGGACCTGGTTTTGTTTTGGGTCTTAGCAGATCCAGGCTATTTAACAGCTTATGGAAAATCTAGATGCTTGTATGGCTTCTAATTGTGCAAATTTACCAAGTTTATTAGAGCAAGCAAATCAGCTTGCAGAAGAATTAGAGGCTTCTCGAATACGAGCGTCTAGAGGTAATCCTGGTTCTCAGATGTAGTAATTCTTATGCTATTGCACCATGGTTTCCCCTGGATATTATGTACTTGCTTTCATTATCGCGGCTTTAATTGTTTTCAAGACTATTCCTTTAGTTAAAGCGGCTGCCATCAACTATCAGTACACTGATTTACCAGCCGAGCGTAAAGTGCATCGACAACCGATGGTGCGTTTAGGGGGAATTTCTATTTGTGCTGGCACCTTACTTGCTCTATTTTTAGTATGGAGTCTAGGAGGGTTGGCTGATTTTCCCCCTGACGTTTATTCAGAGGTTTGGGCAGTTGTTCTCGGCAGTTTCTGCTTTTTCTTAATTGGCGTCACCGACGATTTGGTAAATTTATCGCCCTTAACGCGCTTGTTACTCCAAGCGGTCGTTGCCAGTGTCGCTTGGGAAATGGGGCTGGGGATTAGCGTTGTCAGCCTTCCAGGAGTGGGAATAGTACATTTAGGATGGCTCAGCTTACCTATTACCGTGCTCTGGCTGACAGCGGTTGTCAACGCCATAAATTGGATTGATGGACTGGATGGCTTGGCTTCAGGAGTCGCTGGTATTGCTGGGGTGATGATTTTCCTCCTCAGTTTGTTCATGGGGGAAACTGAGGCAGCACTGATTAGCGCGGCATTAGTAGGGAGTTTATTAGGATTTTTGTACTACAACTTCAATCCAGCTCAAATTTTTATGGGAGATGGTGGCTCCTACTTCATCGGTTTCACTATCGCTAGCCTGAGTGTGATTGGATTGGTTAAGGGTGCCGTAGCTACCACAGTCCTCTTACCCTTTCTGGTCTTGGCAGTACCCCTTTTAGACATGTCTGCTGTGATTACCCTGAGATTATGTCAAGGCAGCTCACCTTTCCAGGCCGATCAACGCCATCTCCATCATCGTTTGTTAAAGGCAGGTTTGTCTCATCGAGTAACGGTGTTACTGATTTACGCCCTAACGTTATGGGTTGGCAGTTTAGCTCTAGTGTGTGTTGAGGTTCCTCGCAGTCCGCTAATTATAGGTAGCACAACTATTTTACTGGGATGTGTCACTTGGAGAGCATGGGAGTCTGTCCATCACTCTTCAACGAAGGAGACAACAGTGGAGACAAAGGAAGGGGCCTTAAACCGATGATATTGTTTCCGTTTACATCTGATTACATCTAAATGGTAAACATTTATGGCCAGATGGCCATCTTCCCATCTGGCCATCTCCCCACACTTCCCACACTTCCCACACTTGCCGCGCCCGGGCCCCACACTCCCCACACTTCTGATATTTACAACACTTTCCACACTCCCTCTCTTTCCGTTGAAAAGACTATAGGTGGACTTATGGTTCTAATTAAACAACCAAAAACATCGAAACATATGAAAAACTGCTTACCAACAACAACAGTTAGTGAGCAGTCTCTGCGGTTGTCTGTACTAACTCAGTTTTTTCCTCCTGACTATGCTGCTACTGGCCAGTTAATCCAAGAGTTGGTGATGCAATTGGGCAAACAAGGCATGGACATTAAGGTGTTTACTGGGCAACCAGGCTATGCCTTTGGGACTGCCACTGCACCAATCTATGAAAAATTGGGAAAAGTACAAATTAAGCGATCGCGTGCGGCTCAACTGTGGCCTCAGCGCATTCGTGGTAAGGCTGTCAATGGCTTAATTTTTGCTGTGCGAGCTTTCTTGCACTTAGTTAAAAACTATCGTCGTCGTAATTTGGTGTTATTAACGACTGCGCCACCGTTTTTCCCTGTGGTTGCCTACCTGGCTCGTAGGATTTTTGGTATGCGCTATGTTTGCCTAATTTACGATTTTTATCCAGACATTGCTGTAGAGTTAGGAGTTATTGGTCACAATCATCCCTTGGCTCGATTTTGGAGAGGTCTCAATCGTCGGGTTTGGCGTAAAGCGGAGGCAATTATTGTCCTCAGTTCAGCCATGAAGCAACGAGTGATAGATACTTGTCCTAAACTAGCTAACAAGGTTGCAGTGATTCACAGTTGGGCTAACCCAGATGTGATTGTGCCACTCCCCAAGCCAGATAACTGGTTTGCCCAAAAACATAACTTAGTGAATAAGTTTACGGTGCTTTACTCTGGTAATATGGGGCGCTGCCATGATATTGACACGATTCTTGAGACTGCTAAATTACTGAAAGACGAACCGATTCAGTTTGTCTGTATTGGTAGTGGTGCGAAGCGAGAAGCCTTAATCGAGGACGTGAAGCGCTTAGGCTTAACTAACTTTCTGTTTTTGCCCTACCAAGACAAAGAGGTGCTGCCCTACTCCTTAACCGCTTGCGATCTCTCTTTAGTAAGTGTGATTCCTGGTATGGAAAGCTTAGTGGCTCCTAGCAAACTCTACTCCGCTTTAGCTGCTGGGGTTCCCGTGGCGGTAATTTGCTCTCGGGAAGCGTACTTAACTGAGCTGATTGCCAAGGCTAAGTGCGGTGCAAGCTTTGTGAATGGAGACAGCCAAGGTCTGGCTGACTATATCCGCTATCTGGCAGCTAATCAGGAGTTAGTCAAGTCTCTAGGTCAGGCTGGTCGTGAGTATTTATTAGAGAATTTTACTCCTGAAGTGATTGCTAAACAGTATGATCAGGTTCTTTGTGAAGCGTTGAGTGGGGAGTAGGGAGTAGGGAGTAGGGAGTAGGGAGTAGGGAGTAGGGAGTAGGGAGTAGGGGGCGTTGCTTAATAATGGAATGATTTTAAGAGTGTTGTGGAATGGGCATCTTGGTGGAACTGGCATCTTGGTAGAACTGGCATCTTGGTAGAACTGGCATCTTGGTAGAACTGGCATCTTGGTAGAACTGGCATCTTGGTAGAACTGGCATCTTGGTAGAACTGGCATCTTGGTAGAACTGGCATCTTGCCAGTTTCAATATATTTTCGGGCGGGCAGGATGCCCACTCTACTCCTATTCAAAAGAAGACTGACGCAACGCTCCCTCTTGCCTGTTCTCTGCTCCCTGCTCCCAGCTCCGAAGCTCCCTATAACATTGACTTATGGGCTGTTTTTTGATAATATTATTTACTGGAATTATTGTTGAATAAAATTCAATTAAAGATTAAACAATTTTCTATGAAGAATTATATCAATTATCCTAATTATGATGGAGTTTGCTTAGGGAGCAGGTCAAAGTTGCAGAACATTTGTACTATGTACCATGAGAGCAAGCTTAAACCCATGAGGGGGCTATAGATAATGTACAAATATTCTGCATAAGTGACATGCTCCCCCTATTACCTATTACCCATTACCTATTACCCATTACCTATTACCCATTACCCAGATTTAGTACTAATGTTGCTGCATAAGTGACATGCTCCCGTTTGCTTATCCTTTTAAGGCAAAGGCCAGAATTAATAAGGTCTTAAAGGCAATCAGCGCAATCAGTGCCAATAAAGACTTTACCTCATAGGTATAATCAATGCTATCTTCAAGCAATTTAGTAAATTGTCCTGAAAGCTCTAGGTTACTAAGAATACAGAATTAGGGTCTAACTAATCAGCACTGATTTTACGATTTAGTTTTTTTAGTAAATTATCTGATAAATTAACAAAGTTATGACAGCAATGATTCCAGCAATTTAAAAAAAAAATACTCAATTGTAATGAAAAATATAGATAATAAATAATTGGGGGTTAACTACTAAGTTTTGTTTGACTGATTTGTTTAAGAGATAATCGTAAAGTCTCAGCTCTCAGCTATCAGTTATCAGCTATCAGCTCTCAGTTATCAGCTATCAGCTCTCAGTTATCAGCTATCAGCTATCAGTTATCAGCTCTCAGCTTTTGAATAAAACAGGTAAGCATTGGTTTAATCTCTGTTACGTCAGCTGAAGGCTGACGGCTGAAGGCTGACCGCTGACCACTGACCGCTAAAATTAAATACTAGCTAGTTATTACTATCTAGATCCTTAAGTTTTAGGAGTGGGCTTCGATGGTCCTGTTGATCTCAGTCTCTCCCCACACCACTTTTCATGAGTTGTGATGTCAACAGCAGGAAAGTGATTAAGGGGGAGATTGTGTCTATTATTTTAGGGAGTAGGGAGTAGGGAATAGGGAGTAGGGAATAGGGAGTAGGGAGTAGGGAGTAGGGAGTCGGGAGAAGAGTTTTAGGGTGAGTTATCAGCTATTAGTTATAAGCTATCAGCTATCAGCTATCAGCTATCAGCTATCAGCTATTATTTATCAGCTATTAGCTGAATACTTACATTGTTCATGACCTATAGCGTTTCTCATAGCTATGAGGTACACAATATTTTTCACCTCTTGCCTCTTGCCTTTTGCCTTTTGCCTTTTGCCTCTTACCTGCTCCCTGCTCCCTGCTCCCTAAAACCCAGACATTTTTACCTCACAAGTCGTAGAATTGCTATAAAATTGTAGATGTTGGTATAAATTTTATGGAGGAAGTCTTGTGGTGAAATCCCCTACTCCCGTAATAACTCAACTACCTATTCTGGAAAATGGCGATCGCTTAAGTAGAGTAGAATTTGAACGACGCTATCATCAAATGCCTGAAATTAGGAAGGCGGAGTTAATTGAGGGGGTAGTTTACGTGGCATCACCAGTTAGGGTCAATAAGCATGGTCAACCTCATGGTAGGATTATTACCTGGCTAGGGACATATGAAGCCGCAACCCCTGGCATCATGCTGTGTGACAATTCTACAGTGCGGCTAGATTTTGATAATGAACCCCAACCAGATGCTTTGTTGCGCATTGAACAAGACAAAGGTGGACAGTCGAGAATTAGTGAGGATGATTACATTGAAGGTGCGCCGGAGTTGATTGTGGAGGTTGCCGCTAGTAGTGCTTCCTATGACCTCTATGATAAGCTGCGAGCCTATCGTCGGAATGGAGTGAAAGAGTATTTAGTTTGGCTAACCCAGGAGCAGGAGTTTCGCTGGTATGTGTTGCGCGAAGGGGAATATGTGCAACAGCAGCCAGATGCAGGTATATTGAGTAGCCTGGTGTTTCCTGGATTGCGCTTAGGGGTGGAGGCTTTATTAGCTGGAAAGATGCAGCAGGTGTTGGCGGTATTGCAAGAAGGGATAGATTCCGAGATGCATCAAGAGTTTGTAGCGCGATTATAGCAATTCCACGACTTGTGAGGTACAAATATCTAGGTTTTAGGGAGCAGGGAGTAGGGAGTAGGGAGTAGGGACTTCGGAGTAGGGAGTAGGGTAAGCTATGAGGTATAGCGCTACGCCCAAGGCAGCTATGCTGAAGGCAGCTATGCTGAAGGCAGAAGGCAGAAGTTGACTCTAACAAGGTTTTAGAGGAGATGTCAAGCTCAAACTATCAGGTTCAACAGAGGATCATGTACCACACTGACCCACCCCGTCCTCCCAGGGAAACTATGCCCACTATGTATGATCTACCTAGTGAAGACCCAGAGGAGCCTGGTTTGCCTGACGAATTTCATGACTTCCAACCCCAGCTATTGCGAGAAACTTGCCAACCTCCCAACTATCCTAGGGAGGAAATGTTCATTGGTACAGACCTGAATTTATATTACGATAGCCGTCATTCGTTATGGCACAAGCGACCGGATTGGTTTCTGGTATTGGGTGTGACTCGCGCTCAACAACAACTTGACCTGCGCTGGAGTTATGTGGTTTGGCAGGAAGGAATAGCCCCATTTTTGGTAGTGGAACTCCTATCACCAGGTACGGAAGCTGAAGATTTAGGACAAACCCTAAGGTCTGCGAACAAGCCACCTACTAAATGGCAAGCTTATGAGCAGTATATGCGGATTCCTTACTATGTAGTTTTTGACCGTTATGACAACCAGTTGCGGGTGTTTCAATTAATGCCCATACAGTATCAGGCGGTAGAACTTTCTGAACCGAAATTTTGGTTTCCAAGGCTGGAATTAGGGTTAGGAGTTTGGCAGGGGAAATATCAAGAAACAGAAGGGTTGTGGCTGCGTTGGTATGATGGCGCAGGTAATTGGATTCCAACTTCAGCAGAACGGGCTGAACAGGAACACCAACGGGCTGAACAGGAACGCCAACGGGCTGAACGATTGGCAGAACGATTGCGTAGCCTTGGGGTCAATCCTGATGATTTGTAATTATAGGGAGTAGGGAGTAGGGAGTGGGGAGTAGGGAGTAGGGAGTAGAGTTTCAGCTATCAGCTATCAGCTATCAGCTATTAGCTATCAGCTATCAGCTATCAGCTATCAGCTATCAGCTTTTGAATAAAATGAAACAGGCAAGATGCCGGTTCTAGAGTTGAGGCAACAGGCAAGATGCCGGTTCTACACTTGAGGCAACAGGCAAGATGCCTGTTCTACACTGGGGACACAGGCAAGATGCCGGTTCTACACTTGAGGCAACAGGCAAGATGCCTGTTCTAGAGTTGAGGCAACAGGCAAGATGCCTGTTCTACACTGGGGACACAGGCAAGATGCCGGTTCTACACTTGAGGCAACAGGCAAGATGCCGGTTCTACACTTGAGGCAACAGGCAAGATGCCTGTTCTACACTTGAGGCAACAGGCAAGATGCCTGTTCTACACTCTTCTCCCCCCTGCTCCCGATTCCCGATTCCCGATTCCCGATTCCCGATTCCCGATTCCCGATTCCCGATTCCCGATTCCCGATTCTAAATTCGCGCATTCCCTACTCCCTACTCCCTACTCCCTACTCCCTTTGCGATATGAATATACTGACTGACTTAGTTAAAGCATTGCTACGGTATCAAGGAAGAGATTGGCAGAGCTTTGATCCGATTATCCTTCGGAAAGCGGGGATGCCTGGAGTGGAGCCAGATGCTTGTTTCTACATCCAAAATTATCAAGCAATTTTAGGAAAGCGAAGACTAGACCTGAGCCAAGATCCACCTCCGGACCTCGCCCTAGAAATTGACCTGACTTCAATTACTGATATTAACGACTATAGCGGTTTTCAATTAGGTGAGGTACATATTTTGAGGGAGTAGGGAGCAGGGAGTAGGGAGTAGGGAGCAGTGAATTCAGAAGACGTAAGAGCTAAGAGGGTAAAAATTATGTGTACCTCATTAGAATAAAAACCGCTATACATTCCCCTAGCTGTTCCAGAAGTTTGGATTTACAAAGCTGACACAATTCACATCTATCGATTTGAAAGCGATCGCTATTTAGAGGTTCAAACCAGCCAAATTTTTCCAAATTTCCCGGTGAAAGAAACCATTCCTCAATACGTTAATAGGGCATGGCAGTTTGGTTCTAGTGTGGCTCTGCGAGAATTCGTTGGACTTCTTGGAGAAGAAGGGAGTAGGGAATAGGGAATAGGGAGTAGGGAGTAGGGAGTCGGGAGTCGGGAGAAAAGTTTCAGGGTAAGCTATAGCGCTACGCGCAAGGCAAGAGGCAAGATGCCTATTCTACTCTTGGGGCACAGGCAAGATGCCTGTTCTACTCTTGGGGCACAGGCAAGATGCCTATTCTACTCTTGGGGCACAGGCAAGATGCCTGTTCTACTTTTGGGGCACAGGCAAGATGCCTGTTCTACTCTTGGGGCACAGGCAAGATGCCTATTCTACTCTTGGGGCACAGGCAAGATGCCTATTCTACTCTTGGGGCACAGGCAAGATGCCTGTTCTACTCTTGGGGCACAGGCAAGATGCCTGTTCTACTTTTGGGGCACAGGCAAGATGCCTATTCTACTCTTGGGGCACAGGCAAGATGCCTGTTCTACTTTTGGGGCACAGGCAAGATGCCTGTTCTACTTTTGGGGCACAGGCAAGATGCCTGTTCTACTTTTGGGGCACAGGCAAGATGCCTATTCTACTCTTGGGGCACAGGCAAGATGCCTGTTCTACTTTTGGGGCACAGGCAAGATGCCTGTTCTACCATTGCTTTACCACATTTCCCATACTCTTATCCCTACTCACCATACTCCCTGTTTCCGATTCTAAATTCTAAATTCTAAATTCCCTGCTCCCTGCTCCCTGCTCCCTGCTCCCTGCTCCCTGCTCCCTGCTCCCTAATCCCTGCTCCCTACTCCCTACTCCCTACTCCCTACTCCCTTCTTATACAATGCCACCATCAACACCTGAAACCAAACGATGTCAACGCAACCGGAAGCGTTCTAAACGAAGAGCTATTTTATGTCCGATTCATGGTTGCTACCTTGATAGCGTTAGTCAAAAGTATCGGTTGTTTGCTGACCGCCCAGGACAACTTCAGCAGCGTGGGGTTAAACAAAAATATGCCTTGATGCTGATAGCGAGTAAAACTACAGTAGCTCTGGAAGGAGAATGGCTAGAGGCTTTTTGGTGTAGTGAGTGCGAGGAAACCAAGTGGTATCACGTGTGCAAGAGTGGCGATCGCATTTATAAGGTATCTTTGGCTCCTGCTGAGTTATGGCAGCAGGTAACAGGGGTGATTGATCCGAATGGCAACTCTTCAGTGGGAGAGTTTACCCGTCGCCAGTCTAAACGGATTGGTTTTTATGGGGTTAAAGATTTTGGGGCGATTTAGTTTTTTAGTTTATGAATAGTTATGATAAATTACTAGCTAAAGTATAGGCAAAATGCCAAGGGCAAGAGGCAAGAGTCGTAAACTAGTAGAGTTGATTAATAACAGAGGCAATCAGTTGAGTTTATTCTTTAATAGTTTCTAAAAAAAACTTTGGCATTTTGCCTCTTGCCCAGAAGTGTTTAACGTTTTAAATTTAAACACTTATGATAATATTATTGCTGAACAAACGCTGATTAATTTCCAGTTAAATGGGAATTAATTTTTGATGCAGAATAACTACTGACTAGTGACTCCTAAATTTTAGAGCTTTTAATTCAAGGTGCAAGATATCAGTTAGAGAAGCGTTAACGATGAATCGCTTTTTGAGCTTATTAGTTTCACTCTAAATTATTTACCTAAAAAATTAAGCTTTCCTATGAAAAAATTACTGGTAACAGGCTCCTCAGGATTGATTGGGTCTGAAGTTTGTGGTTACTTTGCTCAGCAAGGTTGGCAAATTCACGGTATTGATAATAATCAACGGGCTGTTTTCTTCGGTTCCCAAGGGGATACACGCTGGAATCAGCAGCGGTTGCAACAGACAATTCAAGACTTTGTTCATCATGAATTCGATATACGCGATCGCAAAGGTATTTTAGACCTAATGGCGCAGCTCAAGCCAGACGCCATTGTACATACAGCAGCCCAGCCTTCCCACGACCGCGCCGCAGCCATTCCTTTCGCTGACTTTGATACCAATGCCGTGGGGACGTTGAACTTGCTAGAGGCTGCGAGGCAATCTTGTCCAGAGTCGCCCTTTGTACACATGTCTACTAATAAAGTGTATGGCGATCGCCCCAATACTATTCAGCTTAAGGAACTAGACACTCGTTGGGATTATGACGACCCGGCTTACACCAACGGTATTCCTGAAACCTTTAGCATCGATCAATCAAAGCACTCTTTGTTTGGCGCATCCAAAGTTGCTGCTGATGTGATAGTGCAGGAATATGGTCGCTACTTTAACATGCCCACAGCTTGTTTACGGGGTGGTTGTCTGACCGGACCAAATCATTCCGGTGTGGAACTCCACGGTTTCCTAAGTTATCTGGTCAAGTGTAATCTGGAAGGTCGGGAATACAAGATTTTTGGCTATAAGGGTAAGCAAGTACGGGATAATATCCACTCTCTGGATGTGTCGCGGTTTATTCACGCTTTTATCGAAGCACCTCGAATTGCAGAGGTTTATAACATCGGTGGCGGAAAAGGCAATAGCTGTTCAATTCTCGAAGCATTTAAGCTGGCAGAAACCTATAGTGGTAAAGCGATGCGCTATACCTATCTACAAGATAATCGGATTGGCGATCATATCTGTTATTACTCCGATTTGAGTAAGATGCGTGAGCATTACCCCAGTTGGGATATTTCGGTGTCGTTGGAAGAAACAATTCAGCAAATTGTGGAATCTTGGCAAGCTCGTTTGGCTAAATCAGCAGTAACGGTTTGAGTATATAGCAGTTTGGGATTTTGTTAAGTACATAGTTCTGGGTTTTAGGGAGTAGGGAGTAGGGAGTAGGGAGTAGGGAGTAGGGAGTAGGGAGTAGGGAGTAGGGAACAGAGAAGTCGGAAGAGGGAAAAAATCCTGATTATCTCTTGCCTGTTGCCTTTTGCATGGAAGCCTTTCCCTACACCTCCCTCTCTTTACCTGTTCCCTGTTCCCTATTCCCTGTTCCCTGTTCCCTGTTCCGATCAATTCTAGTTTGATATCTGATTTTAAAACGCTATATATTGTGACAAAACTCAAAAAACTCATTCCTAATTTGCGATCGCCAGCCTATCGTCTGGTCGGCGAGACAGCCCGGAAAAACTGGTGGCTGATTGGGATGAACCTGGTTACCAATCTCGTCAGTGCCTTCCTAGAGGGCAGCACCCTAGGTGTTATTTATCTGGCCGTGGGTTACCTAACGGGGACTGATGACCCTGGAACAGATACACCAACCAATCCAACCATAGCTAAAACTCTTGCATTGATTCTGCCTTTGCCACCAGAGCAAATGTTTTTAGTTTTAATCTTTGGGGCAGTGGTGCTGCAAATCGGCTTAAGTCTGAGTAACTATCTCAATAAGGTATCGACAGCTTACCTATCGGCCAAAGCACAGCCCTATGTGACGGGGAAAGTGTTTGAACGAATTATGACCTTTAGCTATGGCTGTGTCAGCCGCTATAAGGTCGGTGACCTAGTACTTTTTGCCAAAGATGCCGCTTTTGCAGTTGATCAAAATATCACACAATTCAACAATCTGGTGGTGAGTCTGTCATTCTCGTTGGTGTACCTGGTTATTATCGTGCGCCTATCCCCAATCTTGGCAGTAGCGGCAACGGTGCTGATCCTGGCGGTGGCTTATGTGCAGTACAAGCTGATTCCCCGATTACGACGAGTGGTAAAGCGGGTGACCGCAAGCCAGGTGGAGTCGGCTAAGTATATTACTCAGAGCATCCAGGCATTGAGGTTGTTGCATACCTTTGGTACCCAGCCACAGACACTAACGGGGGCAAATCAGATATTAGGTAAAATCGAGAAACAACTAAAAAAGCGGGCATTGGTCTTGTACCTGCCGGAGCCTATTTTAGAGACTTTGCCTATGGTAGCTCTGGGAATTTTGGCGGCTTCCGCAGTACTATTTGAAGGGGGTAAGGCCACAATCCTACCTCTGTTGTTGACCTTTTTGCTGGCCTTGCAACGGTTATCGGGGCGCTTGAAAGCAACTTCAAACACGATTACAGCTTTTGTGGATAACAGCGGCCGGATGGTACGGTTAGAGACAATTTTAGACCAGCGGGATAAGGTATTTGAGCACTCGGGCACGGAGCAGTTTACACGGCTAAGGGAAGATATTGAGTTTAAGTCTGTAAGCCTTTCCTATAGTAACGATGATAACCTTGCCTTGAACAATCTCACCTTTACTCTGCCCCGACATCAAGTAACTGCCTTAGTCGGGGAGTCGGGGGCAGGTAAGTCTTCGATTATAGATTTGTTCATCGGGCTGTATCAACCGACGGCAGGACATATTCTAGTCAATGGTCGTCCTCTAGCAGACTATTGCTTGGAAGACTGGCGGCGACAGATCGGGGTGGTCAGTCAAGATACGTTTATTTTTAATGACAGTATTTTAGAGAATTTGCGTTACGGTCGTCCGTCAGCAAGCTTGGATGAGGTGGTGGAAGCAGCGAAAGCAGCCCAAGCCCATAAGTTTATTTTAGCCTTGCCTGATGGATACGAAACCGTGGTGGGTGAGCGGGGCTATCGACTCTCTGGTGGACAGCGGCAACGATTGGCTCTGGCACGGGCATTAATTAAGCAGCCAGAGATTTTAATCTTGGATGAGGCAACCAGTGCATTAGATAGTGAATCCGAGAAGTTGATTCAGCAGGCATTGGAACAGTTCCAAAAGGAACGAACCGTGATTGTTGTGGCACACCGACTTTCGACCATTGCTGAGGCTGATCAGATTTTAGTGCTAGAGCGGGGAGAGGTTGTGGAGCAGGGAACCCATAAGTCGCTTCTGCATCAAGGTGAGCGTTATGCAGGCTATTGGAAGTTGCAGAGTAGCCAGGTGGCAGTTTAAGGCAGTAGCTTGAGGCAGGGCTGTTTCATTCTTGACCCTAAAATTGATCAGGGAGTGGGGAGTGGGGAGCTTACAAGGGTAGGTTTTTTACATTTGGGTCGGCAGTCGGGAATCGGGAGTCGGGAGTCGCTCATAAGGGTAAGTTTTTAACTTTGACCTCAGGTGTGGGGTGTGGGGTGTGGGGTGTGGGGTATATAGCAATTCTCATAGTCATGAGGTACAAAGTTCTGGCTTTTAGGGAGCAGGGAGCAGGGAGCAGGTAAGAGGCAAGAGGTAAAAAATCCTGTGTACCTCATAGCTATAAGAAACGCTATAAGAAAATGTACTTAATTTGTCGTTAAAAATCATCAAGACAATAAAAGTACGTACTCGCCCCTTTGTAAAAAACCTACCCTTGTAAGGGGCATCCTGCCCGCCCGAAAATATTCGGTGGGCTTGACTCATTAAGAATTAAATTCGCTGAAGGTGCCCTTTCCAATGGGCGAGTAAATCGCCCTTGGGTCGCACCTCAAGGTGCGCGCACCTTCGGGTCGCACCGACAGGAACAGGCAAGATGCCCATTCCACAGGTGCGACCCGTGGCGAATTTAATTCGCCCTAGGAGGCGCGCACCTAAAAACTATTAAAATCATTCCATTATTAAGCAACGCCTCAGCTCCTCTATTTTTCTTATCATTTTTCTAATCACCCGTTCGCCCACACCCCACACCCTACCAAGTTCACCAGGTTGCTTATCACCGAGTCAGGTATCTAAATGTAGGTACAGACGTGAAATAGATTCAACATTTCTGGTGTATGGTTATGTCTTCGAACACTCTCAATATTACTTCCACTGCTGAAATTGTCAGCTCTATTAGGGAAAAAGGCTATTACTTCGCAGAAAGTGCATTAGATAAGATAGAGGCTGACCGGCTCTTAGAAGAAATCGACTTTGATGAGATTCTGATCAATAAAAATGACCTAGGTGTGGTTTGTTCAGGAAATCAGAAGTTTTTGAGCCATTGCCTGGCCAAGTCGAAGCGAGCCTACGATTTGATTACGTCTCAACAGGTTTTAGATGTTTGTAATGCCTATTTCCAAGAAAGATATCAGCTGATAAATCACAGGTTTTGTCAGACCCGTCGAGGGTTTCATATGCCCTGGCACACAGACAATAATCTGCTGTACGGTAGTCAGTTTTTGGGTAAGCACCAGATGCAAGGTCTGATATTTATTATATATCTTTCCGAGCCAAATTTAAGCCCGTTTCAGTATATTGAGGGTTCCCACCTTTGGTCATCAAAGTATGACGATGAGATTTATATCAGCGATCGCTGGGTTCAAACGCACTATCAGCAGGATATCAGAACCTTTGAAATAAAGAAGGGCGACCTCATCATCTTTGATTTGCATGGTATTCATCGAGCACGCCCGTTTAAAGACAGACATCATGTTCGAAATATTTTTCAGTTCCAGGTCGAGCAAATTAAAGATGAATATCTTGGCCATGGAGAGCAAAATATGGTCAATGCTGGGTTTATCGATAACCCTAGTCCAGACCTTTTCAACTACTTAGGATTTGGCATTCAGCGAAACTATCCAGTCTTTCCGAATAGTTCAATCGCAACTATGGCTATGCCAGAGCTAATGAAGTTATATAAGCAGCTTTTGCTCCTGACGTTTAAGGCAATCACTACGAACCTAGCCAAAGGGCTGCTAACTGGAGAATGGCAGGTGAGTTTAAAACGTAAACTATGGCATCCTAAATTGCCAAGTTCAAACAGCAGAAAGAGTTGATTCAGCAGGCATTGGAACAGTTCCAAAAGGAACGAACCGTGATTGTTATCGCCCACCGACTTTCAACCATTGCTGAGGCTGATCAGATTTTAGTGCTAGAGCGGGGAGAGCTTGTGGAGCAGGGTACCCATAAGTCGCTTCTGCATCAAGGTGAGCGTTATGCACGCTCTTGGAAGTTGCAAAGTAGTCAGGTGGCAGCTTAATAGACCTCTTGCATAAGTCTCATAAACCGTGGGTGTTGACAAGGCAAAAGGAATCCCCCCTAACCCCCCTTAGTAAGGGGGGCAGGCAAAAGGCAAAAGGGATAGATTTTGATTTCATATTTATTTTTGCAAGAGGTTTAACAGTTTAAGGAATTTTATGAAACTTTTTATTACAGGAATTTGTGGCTTTGTGGGCAGTACCCTGACTAAGGCGTTACTTGACCATAAAGCAGATTTAGCCATTACGGGTATTGATAACTTATCTCGGTCAGGCTCTTGGCTTAATCGTGAGATTTTGACTAAGCAAGGGGTGAAGGTGGTTCATGGTGATATTCGTAATGCCAGTGACTTGGAAGCTTTGGGTCCCTTTGACTGGGTGATTGATTGTGCGGCGAATCCCAGTGTATTGGCAGGGGTTGATGGTCAATCGAGTAGTCGTCAACTGATTGAGCATAACTTGGGTGGTACGATTAATCTGCTGGAGGCGTGCAAACGTTGGAATGCAGGTTTCATACTGCTCTCAACCAGCCGGGTATATTCAATTCCACCATTGGCACAATTAAAGGTAGAGGTGCATGACCGGGCTTTTCGGCCTTGTTTAGCTGACTCGTCTAGTTGGCCAGTGGGATTGAGTGAGCAGGGGATTAGTGAAGCATTTTCAACGGCTCCACCGATTTCGTTGTATGGTTCGACAAAGCTGGCATCAGAGACGCTGGCTCTGGAGTATGGATTAACTTTTGAGTTTCCAGTTTGGATTAACCGCTGTGGTGTGTTGGCAGGGGCAGGACAGTTTGGTCATCCAGGACAGGGAATTTTTGCCTTTTGGATTCATAGCTTTCGGGAAAAGCGATCGCTAAAGTATATCGGCTTTGGCGGTAATGGCTATCAGGTACGGGATTGTTTGCATCCTCAAGATTTAGTGTCTTTGTTAGAAAAGCAGTTTACTGAGCCGTTGGTGACGAATAAACCGCGAACTGTGAATTTAAGTGGTGGGGTGAGCAATAGTATGTCACTGCGACAATTAAGTGATTGGTGTGAAGATCGGTTTGGGGCTAATACGGTGGTTCAAACTGATACGGAACGGCCTTTTGACATTGCCTGGATGGTGTTGGATTCGACAAAGGCTGCAAATGTTTGGAGTTGGAAGCCTCAGACTAGTATTTATGACGTGTTGAGAGAGATTGCTGAGTTTGCAGAAGGGCAAAAAGATTGGTGTCAAATCTCTGCTTCATAAGCACATGGCTGAAAATTTTATTTGGTTAATTATTGTTATTGTGACTGTCAGTGTAAATCTATGAGTTGGCTATTTTATTTATGTATTTATAAAAAATCTGTCCATTGTCACCATTGATTTAGTGAATGATTTTAATTTTTATTTATAAATAACTGAACCAAAATGAATGCGATATTGAACTAACCATTTGATAGCTTCAATTTAAATAGTTTTCTAAAAATATAGTTATAGGTTTACTGATATATCAAGACAGTAAACGTATTTATTAAGTGCTTCCTATGCCACCTATTAAGTCACTCAGCGATAGGAATTTATCGTACTATCGAACAGAACATTATTTTGCAAGATATGCAGAATTTGCCAGCTTAGAAGACTACAAGGCTTATTACCAATGGGCAAAACAGCAAGGTGTTAAACTTTATATCTTGGGTAATGGTTCTAATACCTTATATCAGAAACAAAAGGTTAAATCTTTAATTCTTAAAAATAAACTACCTAAAAAGATCGAAGCCTTATCAGCTAACCGTTTTGAAGTATCTTCAACAGTTTTGGTTTTAGAATTATTAAAGGTTTGTTTAGACAATTCCCTGGATTCCTTCTATTACCTTGCCTCAGTCCCTGCAACGATTGGTGGAGCACTAGCCATGAATGCAGGACGCGGGCGCAAGCATAATCTTACCATCTATGATTTTGTCGAGTCTGTTTCTTTCTATGATCATGAAAGCGACACTGTAAAAACCTTAGGAAAAGGAGACATTGTCCAAGGATATCGACAAACAATTTTTACAGGTGTTCAGTCGCGGCTGATCTTGAGTGCAGTCTTTAAATTTCCCGAGTTGACAACTTTGGGCAATCCAATTATGGAACGTTGCAGGTGGTCTAAACAATTTCAAGACTATTCTGGACCAAATTGTGGCTCTGTTTTTAAAACTGTCGATTTTCAAATCATGGAAAAGCTCAAGGGCTTTAGCCTTGGCAATACCAGTTTTTCACAACGGACTGTGAATTGGATTACGAACCATAGCAAAAATTCACGTACAATTTTCTTACTAATTTGGATCACAAAACTACTGCACCGATTAAAGGGTAAGAAAGCAGAGTTAGAACTTATTATTGTCGATTAGGTATATATCGTGAAAGTTGGTATTATTACTATTCACCACACATCTAACTATGGTGCGGTTTTACAAGCCTTCGCTCTGAGTCAGTTTATTCGCTCTCAGGGTCATGAGGTTGAGATTATTGACTACCAACCTCAGGCTGCCAATGAATTCTATTGGAAAGCGATGCGCTTTCTTAACCGCTCAGGACTTTTGGGTATGCCAAGGTTTGATCAGGCGTCTTTCAAGCGATATTGGAAATATATTAAATTTCAAAAGTTTTTCAAAAAATATCTACCCTTAAGTAAAACAAAATTTTCAGATAGAAACTCACTAAAGCAACATGCTCATCAATATGATTTAGTTATTGCTGGCAGTGATCAAATCTGGTGCTTGGATAATCCTTTTCGTGGTTTTGATCCGTCTTTCTTCCTAGACTTCATAGCATCCGACACAGGCTGTGTTAAGGCCAGCTATGCAGCTAGTTGCGGATCATCAAACACATTTGGAGATAGAAAAGATGAGATTAGTGGCCTGATTAATCAGATCGATCATATTTCTGTTCGCGATGGTAATAGTCTTCGTTTAGTAAAACAAGAGTGTGGACGCGATCAAGTAACCTTAGTACTTGACCCTACATTTTTGGGTGATTATCGACAGCTAATAGCAAAGCCAAGGCTTAAAAATAAATACCTTTTACTATACAAACACGGTGCTTTGAATGAAAGGGAAAATTGTCTGATTAAGAAAATAGCCGACAAAAAGGACTTAGATATTGTTTCGGTCGGCAGCCATAGTTCCCTTGCCAAGCATAACTTTGCAGAAGCTGATCCCAAAGAATGGTTAGGATTGTTTAATCAGGCAGATCATATTGTTACGAATACCTTCCACGGAACTATTTTCTCCCTACTTTTCAAACGAAATTTTACAGTTATTGCTAACCCATCTAAACAAAATAAGATCCAAGACCTCTTAAGCAGATTTGGCTTAGATAAAAATATCTTTAACTTCGAGGCAGATGATAATTTTGACTGGGATAACTGTCTTTTGTCTGAAGCTAGATACGATGAATTATGGCAAGCTTTTTCTCCTGAGATTGAACATTCTAAACATTTTCTGATGACGATTCTTTCATCACCTGTCTAAATGCTAAATCATAAAATTGTAAGAGATCACTGTCGCCTAATCTCTATGTCTGGTCAATAGGTTAGCTCTTGTAGAAAGACTATTTAAATATGCTTAAACACCAAAAATATGAAAACCCAGACAGTTTTTCACAGCATCAGTCTGAGAAAAAGTTGGGGCTATATAGTTATCGACCTGATATTGATGGTTTACGAGGTGTAGCTGTCCTGGCAGTTATTGTATTTCATATCAATAAATCATGGCTGCCGGGCGGGTTCACGGGCGTTGATATTTTCTTTGTGATTTCTGGCTGGGGGGGGCGACAAGCGCCAAACCTTTGCAGGGGAGCTTTTACTTGGCTAAAGCCTACGCCAAGGAAAATTGGTGGCCAACTCCTGACCAGGCAGCAATCAGCAAGAGCAGTATCTCCGATGATAACTGCATGAATGGTCTAGATATTAGTGATCATGTTGTGACTAGGGAACAGTTTGAAACGTGCACTATTCCACCTACAACACAAGACAATCTACACATTTTTATGATTGGTGATAGCCACGCCTTTGCGTTAGTACCTATGCTAGGTCAAGTACATAATGAAACTGGCATAGGTGTTACCACCGTTTCATCATCAGCTTGCCCAGTAAGTTTAAATATTTTGCGTAACCGCATTGAAGGTGGTCTATATACAGCTTGTCAAGACTACGTTAAAAGCATGCTTGAACTCGTTCAAGCAACAGCTAAGCCGGGAGATATTGTTCTTATTGCTTCCCGATATAGGACTTACTTGAGTAGTATCCCACCTATTTCTTGGATTGATACGGAATCTTACCATCGAGGTCAGTACGACTTGTTCAGGGATGGAAAATTAATTTCTAAGGCAGATGCTCAAAGACAGGTTGCGACTGATCTAATAGAAATTGGTAACCAGTTAGCGGCTAAAGGAGTAACCCTAGTGCTTCATGCTCCACTGCCAGAGCATCATATCAGAGCTGAGCAGTGCTTGCCAGTTTGGTTTAGTGCTGGCGGGGGACTAAAACCAGAGTGTACTGTTAGTCGTGAAGAAAATCTGGCACATCGGCAACCCGCGATGGATGTCTTACAGACAGTTGAGCAGGCATTAACAAATGTTTATGTCTGGGATGTTTTTGATCAGCTGTGTCCTGGAGAGAAATGTTCACATTTCCGAGATGGTAAACCTCTTTTCCGTGATGATGATCATCTAGCTCTCTATGGGAGTAGGTCTTTAGTGCCTGACTTTATAGTGTTTTTACAGCAGCATGATTTACTTGAAGACGGCAATGTCTAGATAGCAGCGGAGGAATAGAAAAGAATGGTTGCTAAAGTATCAATTGTCATTCCTGCTTACAATCGAGCTAAGGTAATTGGTGAAACACTCGAATCAGTATTAAATCAAACAGAGGAAAATTTCGAGTGTTTAGTCGTTGATGATTGCAGCACGGATGAGACTACCCAGATAGTTGCTGGTTTTCAACGCCGAGATGGTCGGATACACCTGATCCGCAATGAAACGAATCGGGGAGCCTGTTACTCCCGTAACCGAGGTTTAGAACTAGCTAAAGGTAAATTCATCTGTTTTCTGGACTCAGACGATCTTCTGGATGTCAACTATCTTGCTGCTCAATGCACTACCCTTGATAACTTCCCTGACAGGGGATTAGCAGTCTGCCAAACTTTGCGCTTCCATGGACGAGTTGACAATGCCGATGCGGTTTATGGAGGGTTGGAGCCTCCAATTACATTGGCACGATATTTACAGTGCCAAATATCATGGTCAACGGCATCTGCTCTGTGGCGTGTACCTGTGGTAAAAAAAGTTGGTGGATTTCCTTTGCAGCTACCAATGCATCAAGACTGGGAACTGAATGCCCGTTACCTTGCATCAGGGGGTACTGTAGCAATCACACCTAAAACACTTGTTTACTATCGCGACCAGTGGGAACCGCAGCAAATCACTGCCCGCAACAAAAATGACAGGCTTCGTGTTTTTAGCCTTTATAAGTCTCGAAAGATGGTCTTTTATTATGCTTTGAAGATGAACAGCTTAAAGGGAGATGCAAGACTAGCATTATCTCCCCACTTTATTAACTTACCGAGTCAACTGTTCAAATATAGATATTACTGGCAAACATTTGACAGCTTATTTGCATCTATCTATCTGTCAAGACACCTATACCCCCTCAAGAAGTTTATGCTTGAAATTATCAGATAAATAGCTGTACTTTGGACATAATTTTTTTAAAAAATTTTATCTTATTGGTAATCTTGATGTAGCTCTGGTCATTTTGACTAGTCCTTGTCTTAATATAACCCACATTCCACACGTCAATTTCTAGTATACCAAGTAATACGCAAATCCTAGGTAGCTTGGGGATTTTTTTACGTATAAATACTTGATATTTTAAGCTTTTGTGTTTGTCAAGTTGTCCAAATATCGTAATCATTGCGTATTACATAGTGAAGTGCGGAATGTGGGATCTAAATAAATTACATTAAATCAATGCGCCTTCTTTTTGTTACCTCTACACCACCCATACCAACTTGGGGCGGTGCAATGGCCTTTTATCGTCACTTATGCGAGCGTACTGATTTTCAAATCAGCGTCGTTACCGACAATCCCCAAATTCTGGAATACGAAGTTCCCTACAATTACAGCGTAATTTCCCATGGACGAATCTGGCAACGCCTTTGCCGCACTCGCCTAAGTAAAACAGTTCATTCTTGGAGTCATATAGCAGGTACTCGACAAATCCCCAATGCTATCATTGAGCAAGCCCAAGACTTCGGTGCAGAAGCAGTTTTAACCGTTGCAGGTAGTTGGTCTTGGACTGCAAAATTAGCAGGAGATGTTGCTAAACGGCTCAAACTACCCTTAGTAGGTAGTTTTAACGACTGGTGGTATTACAACACCATTCGCCATACTTGGCTAGACCCAATCTTAGAACGCAATTTCAAACAATTTTACCAGCACTGCGATCTAGCGCTATGTACCTCTGAGGGAATGCGTGAAGCCTTAGGTTCCCATCCCAATGCGGTTATCCTCTATCCTACTGGAGCAACTGCACCGACAGAAAACTCTCATAGTGCGATTAATACCAAAGAAAGCTTTACAGTTGCCTTTGGTGGCAATCTAGGGGATTGGTACGGGCACATGTTAGAGGCTTTAGTAACTGAAGCTACTGACAAGAACCTTAACTTTAAGTTTTTTGGCAGTAATGCTAGCTGGAGTGCCAATTTTGATACTAGAGTCAAGGCAAGTGGCATTTACCAAGGACAAGTGCCCTTTGCCCAGCTTAAAGCCGAGATGCAGAAGGTTGATGCTCTATTATTACTAATGGGGTTTGAAGAGAATTGTGCCCTAATTGAACGCACCAGTTTTAAAACTAAGTTTTTAGATTATCTATCCTTTCAGAAACCAATTTTATTATGGGGACCAGATTACTGTTCTGCGGTAAAGATTGCTCAGGAATTTGACTCAGCAGAAATTTGTACTTCCCCTAAAGCAAAAGACTTCTTGCAGAAAATAGTTACTTTGCAACATAATCCTGATCGACAGGCAGAATTGGTTAAAAATTCTCAACATATGTATTCTGAAAGATTCCATCCTGACAAAATTCATCAAGTATTTCTCAAGAGCATGAAAGCACTGGTTGCTTAGTATAGCGCTTTTCAATTGGGTGAGGTAGTTTCGTCCTGGGTTTTAGGGAGCAGGGAGCAGGGAGTAGGGAGTAGGGGTAACAAAATTGAATGTACCTCATAAGTATGGAAAACGCTATAGATAACTGATGACAAGAGCCTTGACAAAAATAGGGTTGCTACAAACATTAGCACTTTTACCCTACAAAGCCACCTTTAAACCGCCGTTGGTTTACTTTCGGGAACCTTTTTTTAAGTGGCAAAATCAGATACGCACTCGTCAGTGGCTGCGGCGAGCACAGTCAAAGCAATGCCATATTCACCCCTCTATTGAAATCCGTGGACAGGCAGACTTTGCACCGTTTATTTCAATTGACCGTCACTGTGTCTTCGAGAAAGATTGTTTAATCTGGATTGCTGATGAAGATGGTGCTCAGCCTGAGCTAACCCTAGAGAGTAATGTCTACTTAGCTCGCGATGTGTATTTAGGTGTTTACCAACCCCTAAAGATTGGCCAAAACACAATCATTGGTGCTTATTCTTACATCATTTCGGCAAACCATTGCTTCAAGGAGCGTCACATTCCCATTCGCTTGCAGGGGTATACCGGAGCTCCGATTCATATTGGTCAGGATGTGTGGATTGGTTGCCATGTGGTGATTTTACCCGGTGTCACCATTGGGGATGGAGCGGTAATTGCAGCAGGAGCTGTTGTTAATAAAGATGTTCCCGCCTATGAAGTGTGGGGAGGTGTACCTGCCCGAAAAATTAGTGAGCGTGGTGAGACGAAACCATGAAAATAGCTATTCTCTCTACAATTGAAAATTATGAGTGGGCAGGTACTGAAGAGGTGTGGGCTCAGTTTGCTAAGGTTGCTCTACAGGAAGGGCATCAAGTGATGGTTGCTGCCCACTGGCGAGTGGCACGTTCGACCCAAGCTCAATCACTCAAGGAATTAGGGCTACAAATCATAGAACGCAGACCCTTTCGCCCTACTCGTCTTTATTTGGCAAAGGAACGGTATTGGAGTGATATGGGCAAACTTCAACGGTTTCAGCCAGATGTTTTGCTGATTAACTCAGGTTCACTATTTGATGTTTTGCATTTGCCAGCCCTACGACAGTTTTGCGATCGCATTAGTGTTCCTAAAGTTTTCTTCTGTCATTTTGTGGCAGAGGGTTTAATGCCTTGCGAGCGAGAGCGCGTCCGCAGTTTTGCCCAAACCATTCAAAATTGGGTATTTGTATCTAAGCACAACCATCAGTTAGCCCAGCGCCAACTAGCCCAACAATTCCATCACGCTGAGGTTATTGTTAACGCAGCAAGATTAAATTTGACCAAGCCTTTACCGTGGTCTTCCCAAGAAGTCCCTCAGCTAGGTTGTGTCGCGCGTTTGGAAACTCGCTGGAAGGGGCAAGATGTGTTGTTGGAAGTGCTAAGTCAGTCCCAGTGGCGCGATCGCCCTTGGCATCTTAATCTTTATGGTGTTGGAGCTGATCAAGACTATATTCAGCAATTGATTCAATATTCTCAATTGAGCGATCGCGTTACCTGTCATGGGTATATTCGAGATATTCAATCGGTGTGGCAACAAAACCATTTGATGGTAATGGCTAGTCGAGGGGAGGGAACTCCATTAGCTGTCCTAGAAGCAATGATGTGTGGTCGCCCAACGGTAACCACTGACGTAGGGGGGAATCGAGAAATTTTAAGTGACGGAGAAACTGGTTTCATTGCAGAGACTGCAACTCCTTATTCATTCGGCAAGACCTTAGAAAAAGCCTGGGAAGAACGCGACTGCTGGTCTGCAATGGGATCTGCAGCACATGAAGTTGCTAAGCAATATGCCCAGTCAAACCCAGCTCAACAACTTCTCGATTATTTAGTAACTATCCCAACAAACTCATAAAAAGTGGATAATAAATTTAATTCACCAAAAGAGCCAAAATCGAATCAGAACAATAAACACAACCATCATAAACAAGGGTTTCTTGAATCGATTCACCTCATGAGAGGATTGGCTGCTGCATTAGTGCTAATTGACCACACCTTCGGGTGGATCGATCTAGGTATTTTGTCTGCTGTCATTGCTCCCATAGATGGTCATGGTCAGGTTGGAGTCACAATATTTTTTGTTATTTCTGGCTTTATCTTGCCCTATTCTATGTTATCAAAATATAAACTAAAGCACTACACTACCTTTATTGCCAAGCGTCTGATTCGGCTAGATCCTGTTTATTATGTTGCTATATTATTTTCTATACTATTACTTTATGTAAAAACGCGCTTATCAGCCAATGGTGTTCCTTGGGAATTAGATTGGGGACAGTTATTTGCTCACTTTCTTTATTTCATTCCTTTTACAAATTATAAATGGTTAAATGAGGCTTTTTGGACTTTAGGTATTGAGTTTCAGTTTTATTTACTGCTAGGTCTTATTTTCCCCTTGATTAAATATGCTATTAGAGAGCATAGTCGGTTATTTTGTATTTTGAGTATTTTATTAGCAATTTTAGCTCTCAATCTAAGTGCGTTAGCTGCTGGCATCGGATTTAAAATCGTACCATACCTGGCTTTATTTATCTTGGGAATACTCAGCTTTGGGTATTACATTAAGTGGCTAAAAACTAGCGATTTTTGGGTGACTAGTTTTCTGGTGGTGATAATTTATTCTCTAAGTCCTGCCGGTGATGTGAGTAAGAGCCTAGTAGCAGCCATATCAGTTTTAGCGATAATTTTTTGGCAAGCACCAGTAATCAAGCTAAGATTTTTGGGTACTATTTCCTATTCCCTTTATGTAATTCATTATCCTATTACTGCTTTTATAAATGGAAATGTTGGTAAAACTTTAGTTGAAAAAGGTGGTATTTGGTCATCAATACCTTGGATTTTTCCTATGGCTAGCCTAAGTATATCCTTGCTAGCAGCTTGGATGATGTACTTACTAATTGAAGTACCTACTATGAAACTAGCGAAGAAAATTCGCTATCAAAGTTAAAAAACTATGGATACGTATTAAAATTAATCTATGGCAGAAGCTCCTACAATTAAAGTAGCGAAAATTATCAAGTATTAATTCCAATATTTTTTATTATAAAAATTTATAACAATTACATGGATTTAAAAAAATATGGTAATGTAATTAATCACCAAATATATTATTTTTTAATTCATAACTTAAATTTTTCTGTAATTTCAGATGATTGTTGGGGCGGACAAATATATCGCGATATAGGGAGGCATTACTTAACACCATTTGTTGGTACATTCATCAATCCAGAGGACTACTTAAAGCTGTGCATAAATCTTCAGGACTATCTTCTATTGCCATTGCACTTTATAGAAAGTAACAAGTGTAGACCTGGAGAAGATAGTCCTTTCCCAATAGCGATGCTCGGTGATATAGAGATTAATTTTATGCACTATAATAGCCGAGAAGAAGCTTTGCAGAAGTGGACAAGACGTATTCAGCGCGTTAATTTTGATAATGTCTTCTTTAAAATTGACTTTGAACGTCAAGGACCTTATGGAAAACGCCCCTACAACACCACAGATATCCGCAATTGGAATCACCTCAGATTTTCGAATTCAATTGCTATTACTTCACAGAAACAATCTGGAATTTTCCAAAGCCTATATTTACCAGAACATCACCCTAATGCAGTGATTACCTACTGGCGTTCTAGAAGGCATTTTTCATTAGTTAATTGGTTAAACAAAGGAGAAATTAATAACACATTAAGCAACTGTATTGTGTCTTACTTTTTACCAAAAAATTAGTGTTATTCTAGAGAATAAAGAATTTATCATATTTTATAAATTATCCTGTATGGTAAAAGTTTCCGTCATTATCCCTAACTACAATCGCGAGACTTTAGTTGGCGACACTATTGAAAACATGCTTCGTCAGAGTCTGCCACCCCATGAAGTAATTGTAGTAGATGATGGTTCAACTGATAACTCAGTTAGTGTAATCAAAAAATTTGGTAACCGAGTAACGCTAATTGAGCAAACAAATCAAGGACCAAGTGCAGCGAGAAACTTGGGTTTAAAGGTTGCCTCTGGAGACTTTATTCAGTTTATGGACAGTGATGATTTAGCTTCCCTTAATAAGCTAGAAGTGCAAGCTAGAGTATTACAGGAGCAAGAGGCAGATATTGTTTATGGTGCTTGGACTAAAGCTTGGCTGACGAATGGTCAAGTAAAATTACAAGATGTGGTACTACAGCAAGCTCCTTTACCGTCCCATCAACATCCCCTGTTCTGGTTTTTAACTTCTTGGTCAATGGTATTTCAACAATGCCTAGTACGCAAATCCTTACTAGATAGAATCGGAGGTTACCGCGAAGACCTAAGACTGTATGAAGATGGAGAACTCTTTGTACGTATGCTATTAGCTGGAGCTAAACTTGTCCATGAATCAGAAACTCTCACTCTCTACAGGTTAGAAGATCATGGTAAACTAACAGCATCTGGCAGCCAACAACATAGAAAAATACTAGATAAAGCTCGCTTTCATATTCTAATTGCCAACTTGCTGAAGCAAGAACCAGCATTCAGTAAAATTCTGACCCATCCTGAATTTAGAGCCAATGCTTGGTCTAGCCTTAAAGACTTAGAAAAATTTCCAAATAACTCGGATAGTTTGTCCCATTCTCTAAAAGATTTTTTAGGTCAAGAAAATTTACTGTTACTGAGTATAATCAACTGGCTGCGCCAAAAAAGTAAAGGAATACAATATCGTCTTAAAGGTCATCGATGGTCTCATGGTTATCAAGCATATCCTCTTACAGCCAAACAACAAAAACTTATAGAAAAATTGGGATTTTCTGTTTCCTAACCATTTCCGATGTCAAACACTGCAAATACTTTATTAATCGTTGAAGAAGCCCTCAGAGATCTCAAAGCCCACTGGTTCGAGTATATTAAAACCATTACTCAAGCTGCGGAAGCCCAGGGATGGCAAGTTCAGGTTGGTGCTCACCACGATGTCGTTCCAGAAATTTGCCAAGAATTAAAAGTTTTTCCCCTGTTTCGTTACGCTCGATATCTAGACAACCAGAAAAAAAAGTTACCGGGTGAGAGATATTATGGCTTTTTGCTCCATAGTTGGCGATGTTTAGTTGTTCTCGTGCCCCTACTAGGGAAACAGCCCCGTTATGAGCATATTTTTGTGCCTACGGTTTTGATACATCATCTGCTGGCTTGGTGGATGATTATGACATTTCATCCTCAAAGACCTCAGCATTTAACCCTATTTTTTGTAGCCAATCCGGGGATTTGGGATCGTAATATTCAGAAGTCAATCTTACCATCATCTCCCCTCCTAGGAATTCAACGCTTCCTACTCCGCCGTTTTCAGAAGCTAGTGGCACAAGGAACAGTTACCTTGGCTGTGGAAACCAAGGGAGCAAAACGGGAGTTTGAGGAACTAACTAATTTACCGTTCCAGCTTTTCCCCCATCCTGTACCTCAGTTAACAGAATCTAGCCCACTATCAATTAGATTATCATCAACTCAAGAATCATCCAGTGCCCCCACCTTTGCTTGCTACGGTTTTGCGAGATATGAGAAGGGTTCTGATATGTTCAAAACAGCCATTGAGCAACTCTTGAGTCAACAGCAAGACATTCCGGTTCAATTCTGTATTCAATGGGTTGAACCTTTTAGCTTACCCGATGGCAGTATCTGTGAGCCTGGTTCCCTACTGCGCCAACATCCCCAGGTGACAATAATTGATCGCCCTCTCCAATCCCATGACTATCAGACTTTACTGAGCAAGACCGACTGCATGATTTTACCCTATCGCAATAGTTCTTACCATGCTCGTGTTTCCCGCGTAGCCATTGAGGCTGTATGTTTGGGAATTCCCCTGATTTACACTAAAGGGGGCTGGCTAGAAGAAATTGTTAGTGAGTTTGGTAGTGGGATTGGTATTGAGGATGAGTGTACACAAGAGCTAACCCAAGCAATTATTACCCTTGGAGAAAATTTAGCTGAATATACTCAACTTGCTCTAGGAAAAAGGGCAAAAGCTCAACAATACTTCTCACCAGCAAATTTCTGTCAGCAACTTTTGTCCCCGAATAAGATTTAAAGATGAAGTTACTTTACTATTCTCCTGCTAGCTATGGAGGACTAGCTGACTATGCCCATTACCAAGCTAATGCCCTTGTATCTGCTGGCGCAGAGGTAACGTTACTGACTACGCCCAACTATCCCGTAGGTAGGGGAGAAGCCTATGAGATTGTACCGATTTTGGATGATACCACGGCAAGTCCTGGGGTGCATAAACCAATGCCCAAGGTTCTTAAAGCAGGCTATCTTTCCTATAATCTGCTCACCAATATTGCTAGATTAACCCGTTTTATTGAAGAACATCGGTTTTGTCACGTCTTAATGGGTTCTTACCTGGAATACCTTGCTCCTTTGTGGGCACATCGCCTGAGGCGATTAGCCAATCGGGGAGTGGTATTTGGTGCAGTAGTCCATGATCCCGTGCGAGATTTTGTTCTGGGGCCTCAATGGTGGCATCGTTGCTCTATTGCAGCAGGCTATTCGTTTCTGCGGGAGGCATTTGTTCATGAAGCAATTGATTTAGATACGGTTCGCCCTATGCCTCAACTGCGCACAACAGTTATTCCTTGTGGTAGTTTTGAGCTTCCCCCAGCAAATCAATCTAGGGAAAAAACATGCAACTCACTTGATCTACCTCCAGAGGCTAAGGTGATGTTGTCCTTTGGCCATATTCGTCCTAACAAGAATCTCAACTTGGTAATTGAAGCGATGGCTCGTGTCCCTGATGTATATTTAGTAGTCGCGGGTAAAGAACAGTCTTCTAGTCAGCAACTTGCTCGTCGTTATCAAGAACTAGCTCAGGAATTGGGTGTAGCAGATCGCTGTCGCTGGCAGATTGGCTTTATTCCCGAAGGGGAAATTCCCAATCTCTTTGACATGAGTGATTTAATTTTGTTGACATATGATCAGACATTCCACTCTGCTAGTGCTGTTTTAAGCGTTGCCACACACCATCATAAACTTTGCTTGGCTTCTAGTGGAGAAGGACCTTTGAAAGAGGTAGTGAAAAAATATCAACTGGGGTTGTGGGTTGAGCCTAATAGTGTAACAGCGATTGTCGAGGGCTTAAAGTCATGGCTGGAAACGCCAGTTAAACCTTGCTGGGAAGAGTATTTTCGGGACAATTCTTGGCATAAAAATGCCCAGATTGTTCTTAGTGTTTTAAAAACTTAAACAAATCTGCCTATAAGTCCTAATCAGTGAATCCTAAAATTATTGCAGGTAGTTTGCTCAACTATCACTACAACCATTGCCTTAGTAACTGTCCCTCCCGTAAAATCCGCATTGCTTACCTCAAGGCATATTTAGCTAGGCTAGGAAAGGAAACATCGGTTCAAATGGGCTGTCGCTTTCTTAACGGGCGTAAAGTCTATTTGGGCGATCGCAACGTAATTAACTTTGGTTGTTTATTGGATGGTCGCCATTATCAAATTCACACTGGTAACGATGTTTCTATTGGTCCAGAGGCAACAATTTTAACCTTAGGACATAATCCCCAATCCCCTAGTTTTGCCGATCGAGGTGGAGATGTCATTATTGGCGATCGCGTTTGGATTGCTTATCGAGCTATTATTTTACCTTCAGTAAAAATAGGAGAAGGTGCGGTAATTGGTGCAGGGTCAGTAGTCACTAAAGATGTGGAACCCTACACCGTTGTGGCAGGTAATCCCGCTAGATTTATTAAGAAGCGAAATCCCGAGTTAGACTATCAATTACATTACCACCCATGGCTCCTGTAAAAAAGACTAAAAAACCTTTCGGCTATGGCATTATTTTATTTCCTTGGCTCGGACTTATTTTAGTTTCACCAATTTTAGGGACTTTAGCAATTAACAAATATCCACGCAATGCCATCCTAGAAACATGGTCACATTGGCTATCTGAACAACGCAATGCTACTGCTGTATTTTGTGGTGACTCACTAGCAGCTGGAGGTGGACATTGGGGACCTAGAGTTGGTCTTGGGTATTTTACCACTCGGAATCTGGCTGGGAATGGATACACCATTCGACAAACTATTTCACAAGTTAAAAAAGCAAATATATACCAACCCAAATGGATTATTGTTGCAGCAGGTACAAATGATGCATTTTCTATACTCGATGAACGTCAAACTATTGAAGATTCAATATTAGATTTTAGCAAACTAATCAATTCAACTCAATCTTCTCTAATTTTGACTCTTCCACCTCCCACAAGAAGACCTGAAGTCAACGATATTCTTATGAAGCTGCGTAAAGAAATGATTCGTGTTGCTCAATCATCTAATCTTCAAATTATTGATTCTTGGTCAGAATTTATTGATGATGAAGGTTTACTTAAAAAAGAAATGACAACAGATGGTGTGCATCTAACTGATAAAGCCTACGAAATTTGGTCACAAAAAATTCAGATTCAGATGCTCTAGAAAGATTTAGTTTGCTATATAACAATTAACATGGAATTATCATATTTAGACTTCTGCCCAAGTCTCAAGAACATTATCGCAACGGGGAAAAGTATTGATGAAAATAACAACACTATCCCTGTGTCAGGTTTATCAAGTATTAACAATATCAAGGTACTGCGAGAAATTATTCTCGCTAAACGTCCCCAGAAAACCCTAGAAATCGGCTTAGCTTATGGAGGAAGTGCACTAGCTATTCTTTCAAGCCTTCAAGAAATTCACAAAGATAACAACTTTCTGCATACAGCCATAGACCCTTTTCAGAAAAAATCTTGGAAAAATAGTGCCTTGGCTGTGTTAGAAGCGGAAAATCTAAGTCAACGATTTAGGTTTATTGAAGATTTTTCTTATTTAAGCTTGCCTCAACTAGTAAAATCACAAGAAAAATTTGATCTTATTTATGTTGACGGTTCCCATTTGTTTGAAGACGTATTTATAGATTTTTATTATTCCACACTTTTACTCAAAAAAGACGGAATTATTATGTTTGATGATTGCACTGATAGCCATGTACATAAGCTGATTAGGTTTATCAAAACTAACTATTCTGATTTACTAGCTAGCTTTTCTTTAGAGAAATATACTCAGAAAAGTTTTTTGAAGAAAATAGTGAATAGATTGGGATACAGACAAATGGAGGCTTTTAAACTGATTGGGACTCCTCCAAGAGGTGCTGAAGCGTGGAATTCAAAATTGAAATCATTCTAGTCTAATTATCAATAAATTATCACAATAAACTTTGCAGGTATAAATCTTTTTATCTCAATATATTTGTGTTTAAACAATCTCATCAGTGGATTTGCCTTCAAGTTGGAGCAAGAGAACATTACGCAATCCCCAGATCCCTACATCAACAGGGTAACCTATCTCACCTAATCACAGACGCCTGGATTACTCCCGACTCTTTCCTCAACTATCTACCCAAAAACCTGCTCACCAGTTTACGCGATCGCTTCCACCCAGATCTTGCTCAAGCATCCACTCACACCTTTACCAATTCCTTAATTCAGCTAGAAATCCAGCAACGTCTGCAAAAAGTGCGTGGTTGGGAGCAAATCATTGCCCGTAATCACTGGTTTCAACAAAACGCTGTCAACTATCTGGCAAAAATTGCTCCAAAATTTAATAAACCTCCCATCCTCTTTACTTACAGCTACGCAGCCTTAGATCTATTACAATTTGCCAAAGCTCAAGGGTGGCGCACTGTCCTCGGACAAATAGATCCAGGAATTGTGGAAGAAAAAATTGTTGCCCAAGCCCACCGCCAACATCCCCATTATCATTCAACCTGGCAACCAGCACCCCCAGACTATTGGACTAACTGGCAAAAAGAATGTCACCTAGCAGACCGGATTTTAGTTAACTCCACCTGGTCTAGCCAAGCCCTACAACAAGTTGGGGTACCCTCACAGAAAATTGCCGTAATTCCCTTAGCTTACCAACCACCTACCCAACCTCAAGGCTTTGTGCGCACCTATCCAGAACACTTTTCCCCTCAGCGTCCCCTCAGAGTGCTGTTCCTCGGACAAGTTATCCTACGTAAAGGTATCTTTCCCCTGCTGGAAGCAGCTAGATTATTACAACAGGAACCCATTGAATTTCAGATTGTAGGATCCCTAGGGATTACCCTCACCCCAGCCCAACAAAACTTGCCAAATGTGCGCTGGATTGGTTCCGTTCCCCGCAGTGCCACCAGCCAGTATTATCAACAAGCAGATGTATTTCTCTTCCCTACCCTTTCCGATGGCTTTGGTTTAACTCAACTAGAAGCTCAAGCTTGGAAATTACCCCTGATAGTATCCCGATATTGTGGAGAAGTGGTGAAAGATCAAGAGAATGGCTTGATCTTACCAGAGGTTTCAGGAGAAGCAATTTCTCAAACCTTGCAATGGTGTCTTAATCACCCCCAACAATTGCAGTATTTTGCTCAAAACTCCACAAATCTCTCTCAATTTAGTTTGTCCCAACTCCAACAAAATCTGCAACATATATAGCAATTATCAAACTCATGAGGTACAATTTTATGGGTTTTAGGGAACAGGGAACAGGGAACAGGGAACAGGGAACAGGGAACAGGGAGCAGGGAGCAGGGAGCAGTATGAAAGAGCTTGGAGGATTTTTTGGTGTTATCAGAAATCAGCAAGATTGTTCATAACCTATTTATATAGCGTTTATCATAGCTATGAGGTACACATTCTTTTTTCCCTCTTGCCTCTTGCCTCTTGCCTCTTGCCTCTTGCCTCTTGCCTCTTGCCTACTCCCTACTCCCTACTCCCTACTCCCTACTCCCTACTCCCTACTCCCTACTCCCTACTCCCTACTCCCTACTCCCTACTCCCTACTCCCTACTCCCTACTCCCTACTAAAAAAAAAAAAACAACTACATCAAAACGTCTATCAATAGCACAAAATATCCGACCACACTCCCGAACTAATTAGCGACGACATATCGTGACAAGCA